>JAEZID010000157.1 GCA_023416195.1 Pseudomonadota bacterium
CGACCTTGCCCGGCGTGACCGCGATGTTCTTGCCGACCTGGAAGGCGTCGTAGTCGGTCATGGAGATGCGCAGCTCGCCCTTGCCGCGCTCCAGGTCCTTCAGCAGATGCTCAAGGCCCTTCACCAGATTCTCGCCGCCGGTCTCGATGGTCGTGCGCAGCACCTCCGGGTTCGTCATGACGAAGTTGGAGGGCGCCATCGCGTCCACGAACTGGCGGGTGTAGAAGTCCACCTTCTTGGCGGTGTGGTCGTCCAGGCCGTCGACCTCGTTCACGGTGGACTGCATCCACCGGGCGCTCAGCAGGTAGGACTGCTTGATGAAGTCGAACAGGGTGTTCTCGTCCCAGGCCGAATCCTTGAAGCGGCGGTCGTCCTTGGCCGGGGCGATGACCGGCTCGGCCTCCTGGCCGAAGAAACGCTGGGTCGTGCGCTGCCACAGGGTCAGGTAATCCTGCCACAGCGTCATCTGCGCCTTCATCAGCTTGGCCGGGTCGGCCATCATGCGCGTCGTCATTTCCAGGAAGGCATGGCCGACACCCATCGGGTCCGGGTTCTTGGTGCCGACGCCGTCCGCCGCCTGACGCGACAGGAATTCGGTAACCAGGCGCTGGCTCTGCTCGGCGATGCGGGTCATCGCGCGCGACATTTCGACCGGATCGGGGAGCTTGACGTCGGGGGCCTGATTCTCGGCCATGGGGTCGGTCCTTCTTTTTTAGGCGAGTTTAAGCTTCAGGAGGAACGTGCTCAGGTTTATACAAAGCCTGCCGGAGGTCTGAGCGGCGTTCGTGAGCGGTTTAGGCCGGGTTTGTCGATTCCGCGGAACGTCATACACTGGTCGTATGAAGATTTTATTTAGTCCCGTGCAATTCAAGCGGCGCGACGGGGCGGAACATGGGGTTCGCAGCATGGAAACGGGCATCGGGCGGAATCGAACGACCAGGACGCTATTGGGGGGGACGCTCTTGGGTGGGAAGCTGTTGGGCGGCATGGGCGGCATCGTCCTGGTGGCACTGTCGCTGACGGCGTGCAGCGATCGCATGCTCGACACCGGCGTGATCGGATCTATCACGGGCGCGCCGTCGCCGCTCAGCGACAATCCGTCGCCCATCCGGGGGTTGAGCGGCGAGAACAAAGAGTATCCCAACCTCGCCTCCGTCCCGCCGCGCCCGACCGACCTGCGCACGCAAGCGCAGCGCCAGAAGGACCTGGACCGTCTGGCCCAGGACCGCGAGAGCGCGAAGCAGCGCCTGCCCACGCCGGCCGCCATTCCCCCGAAGCCCGACATCACGCCCGGCAAGGAGGGCTGAGCGGTGCCCTGCGGCCCGGCCGCTTCGTTCTCCCCGCCGTCGCGGGGATCACTCTCTGGGAAACGCCCGCCGGAGCGTTGACGCTGAGTCTCGACGGAGGCGGAGCGGACCACGGACAACCCTCTGCGGCGGCAAAGGGTGGAAGTCTGCCCTCATTGGTGGTGTTGAGGCAACGGATTTTCGGGTGCGCGCCCGCGCATGGCTGATCCGCCCGCCGGTTCGTTGCCGCGAATAGTAAGGCAGCCTTATTATAAGGCATGCTTGACGATGCACCCTTCGGGTTTCTGTTGATCGACAGCGCGCGGCTGTTGCGCGCGCGGTTCGATCGGGCGCTGGACGACGCGCAACTCGGGCTCACCGCCGGGGAGGCGAGGGCGCTGTTCCATGTCCATTTCCACGAACCGTCGCGGCAGACCGCCCTGGCGGCGCGCATGGGGGTGGAGCCGATGACGCTGGTCGGGTTCCTCGACCGGCTGGAGGCCGCCGGACTGGTCGTCCGCGAACCGGACCCGACCGACCGCCGCGCCAAGATCGTCCGCCTGACCGGGCAGGCCCAGGCGTTTCTGGAGCGGGCCATGGCGGTGACGCGCGGGGTGCGCGAAGCGGCCTTGAAGGATTTTTCCCCGGATGAAATCGACCTGTTCAGGACCATGCTGGCAAGGTTGCGGACACGCCTCTTGGAGGATGAGCGCCACGGGGTGACCCCGTGACGCCGGTCATGTCGGCGGCGCGCACGGCGATCATCGGAACGCTGATCGTCACGCTGGGGCCGCTCAGCCTCGCGCTCTACACGCCGGCCCTGCCGATGCTGGTGGACGCCTTCCACACCACGCCGTCGGCGTTGAAGCTGACGATGACCGTGTATTTCTTCGGCTTCGCCTTTTCGCAGCTGGCCTGCGGGCCGCTGTCGGACGCCTATGGGCGGCGGCCGGTTGCGGTTGGATTCTTCGTCACCTACGTGCTAGGCAGCGTGCTGGCCGCGCTGTCGGGCGGCATTGAAATGCTGCTCGCCGGTCGGGCGTTGCAGGGCATCGGGGCGGCGGCGGGCGTGGCGATCTCGCGCGCCATCGTGCGCGACCAGTTCGTCGGGCAGGAGTCCGCCCGCATCCTCAACCTGATCGGCCTGATGCTGGCCATCGTGCCGGCGGTGGCGCCGACGCTGGGCGGGCTGATCCTGGGCGTGGCCGGCTGGCATCCGATCTTCCTGGTCATGACCGCCTACGGCGTCATGGTGCTGGCCGCGTTCGGGCTGGGCGTGAAGGAAACCAACGCCCACCGCAATCCCGAGGCGTCGCGGCCGGCAGCGGTCCTGCGCAACTACGGCGCGCTGCTGGGCGACCGGCGGTTCATGCGGGCGGGCATCGTCCTCGGCACGGTGCTGGGCGGGCTGTACACGCTGGCGGCGCTGCTGCCCTTCGTGATGATCGAGAAGGTCGGGCTGACGCCGACGCAATTCGGCCTCGCCATGCTGTTCCAAACCGGCGCCTACACGGTGGGCGCGGCGGTGACCGGGCGGCTGTTGCGGCGGGTGGAGGCGTTGCGCCTGATCCCCTTCGGGCTGGCCTTCATCATCGTCGGCGCGCTGGGCTACGCGGTGGGGCTGCGGGTGCTGCCGGCCACGGTCGCCACGGTCATGCTGCCGACGGCGCTCTGGGCCTTCGGCATCGCGCTGATCATGCCCGGCGGGACCAGCGAAGCGCTGGCCGGCTTCCCGAGGATGGCGGGCGCCGCCTCGGCCCTGCTCGGATTCATGCAGATCGGTGGCGGGCTGGCCGGGTCGGCGATGGCGGCGCTGCTGTTCGCCGATCCCTACACGGCGATCACGATGATCATGCCCGGCATGGCCGTGGTGGCGGTGGCTGCGCAGCTGCTCCTGGGCGAGCGGACGAAACGCGCCGAGCCCGAAGCCGCGCCCGAAGCCGCGCCCGAGCCGGGTGACCTGGAGGTCGCGGTCGATCCGGCCGGGGTCCTGGGGGCGGGCGGCGAGGAGATGGAGGTGGCGCTGCACCGGCCGAAAGGCGGCGACTGACCCCCCGTCGCCGGCACTTTTCGCGGTCGGATTCGGGCGCAAGTGGTAGCACCGCTGGAAAGCTTGCGTCCCCGCCGCGAAATTTGCCTCGCATCTGCTGAGACGCGGCGGTAGATAGGTGGTCCCGGTCCGCTGGCAATGGGTTCGTGGCGCGGCCGGAACGGCTTCGGAGCGTCCATGAGCGATTCAGAATTCCACCGCATCAAGCGGCTGCCTCCCTACGTTTTCGCCGAAGTGAACGCGATGAAGGCGCGAGCTCGCGCCGCCGGCGAGGACATCATCGATCTCGGCATGGGCAATCCCGACCAGCCCACCCCGCAGCACATCGTGGACAAGCTGATCGAAGCCGTGCGCGATCCCAAGACGCACCGCTATTCGAATTCGCGTGGCATCCCCGGCCTGCGCAAGGCGCACGCGGCCTATTACAAGCGCCGCTTCAACGTGGACATCGACCCGGAGACGGAGTGCATCGTCACCATCGGGTCGAAGGAAGGCCTCGCCAACCTCGCCCAGGCGATCACCAGCCCCGGCGACATCATCCTGGTGCCCAACCCCAGCTACCCGATCCACCCGTTCGGCTTCATCCTGGCCGGCGCGTCGGTGCGCCATCTGCCGGTGGGGCAGGCGAACGGCACCTCCACCGACATCGACAGCTTCATGGTCATGCTGGAGCGCGCCGTGCGCCACAGCGTGCCGAAGCCGCTGGCGCTGGTGCTGAACTACCCGTCCAACCCGACCGCCGAGGTGGTGGGGCTGGACTTCTACCGCCCGATCGTGGAGTTCTGCCGCAAGCACGGCATCTACATCCTGTCGGACCTCGCCTACGCCGAGGTGTTCTTCGACGGCGAGCCGCCCCCGTCCATCCTGGAGATCCCGGAGGCGCGCGAGGTGGCGGTCGAGTTCACCTCCATGTCGAAGACCTACTCGATGGCCGGCTGGCGCATCGGCTTCGCCACCGGCAACCGGAAGCTGATCACCGCGCTGGCGCGCATCAAGTCGTATCTGGACTACGGCGCCTTCACGCCGATCCAGGTCGCCGCGACCGCCGCGCTGAACGGCCCGCAGGATTGCGTGGAGCAGGTGCGGACCATGTACCGCCAGCGCCGCGACGTGATGATCGAGGGGCTGGCCGCCGCCGGCTGGGAGGTGCCGAGCCCGGCCGCCTCCATGTTCGCCTGGGCGCCGATTCCGCCGCAGTTCGCGCATCTCGGTTCCCTTGAATTCTCCAAGCTGCTGCTTCAGGAGGCCAAGGTGGCCGTGGCGCCGGGCATCGGCTTCGGCGAGTACGGCGACGGGCACGTCCGTCTGGCGCTGGTGGAGAACGTTCACCGCATCCGTCAGGCGACCCGCAACATCAAGGAGTTCTTCCGCTCCAACGCGGCCGGCGCCGCGGCGAGCCAGGACCCCGCGGCGCGCGCCGCCCTCCTCGAACCGGCGAAAGCGAAATGACGAACGCTCCTCTTAAAATCGCCGTCGCTGGCCTTGGCACGGTCGGCGCCGGTGTCCTGAAGCTCCTCGCCCAGCAGGCCGAGGTCATCGAGCAGCGCTGCGGCCGCCGCATCGAGGTGGTCGCGGTCAGTGCCCGCTCGCGCGGCAAGGACCGTGGCGTCGATCTCTCGGCGGTCGAGTGGTACGACGATCCGGTGAAGCTGGCCGCCCACGCGAACGTCGACGTGGTGGTCGAACTGATCGGCGGCTCCGAAGGCGCCGCCAAGCAGACCGTCGAGACGGCCCTGGAGCTGGGCCGCCATGTCGTCACCGCCAACAAGGCCCTGCTCGCCCACCACGGCACCGAACTGGCGCTGAAGGCCGAGGCCAAGGGCCTCGCCGTTGCGTTCGAGGCGGCGGTGGCCGGCGGCATCCCGATCATCAAGGGCCTGCGCGAAGGGCTGGCGGGCAACCGCATCGCCGAGGTGCACGGCATCCTGAACGGCACCTGCAACTACATCCTGACCGAGATGCGCACCACCGGCCGCGAGTTCGCGGACGTGCTGGCCGAGGCGCAGAAGCTGGGCTACGCCGAGGCGGACCCGAGCTTCGACATCGACGGCGTGGACGCGGCGCACAAGCTGGCCGTGCTGACCTCGGTGGCCTTCGGCACGCCGGTGGACTTCCAGAACGTCTATGTCGAGGGCATCCGCCACGTCTCGGCGCTGGACTTCGACTACGCCGACGCGCTCGGCTACCGGATCAAGCTGCTGGGCATCGCGCGCCGCACCGCCTCGGGCATCGAGCAGCGCGTGCACCCCTGCATGGTGCCGAAGGCCGCCCCCATCGCGGCGGTGGACGGCGTGTTCAACGCCGTCGTCGCCCAGGGCGACTTCGTCGACCGCGTGCTGTTCGTCGGCCGTGGTGCGGGCGCCGGCCCGACCGCCTCGGCCGTGGTCGCCGACCTGATCGACGTGGCGCGCGGCCGTTCCACCCCCACCTTCGGGGTGCCGGCGGCGAGCCTCGCGAAGGCCCAGCCCTCGCCCATGGAGGCCCGTCAGGGGGCGTACTACGTACGCTTGATGGTCGTGGACCGTCCCGGCGTGATAGCCGATATCGCGGCGGCGATGCGCGACCAGAACGTCTCCATGGAGCAGTTCCTGCAGCGCGGCCGTTCGCCGGGCGAAGCCGTGCCGGTGGTCCTGACCACCCACGACACCAACGAGGCGGCCATGCAGCGGGCGCTCGCCACCATCGGCCGGAAAGAGGCCGTGGTCGAGCCGCCGCGCATGATCCGCATCGAGCAGTTTTGATTGAACCATACAAACACCGAGCCGAGATTCGGGGGAGTACACCAATGTCTGTTCATGTCGACCTGTCCGGTATGGACCGGAACCTGGCGCTGGAAGCCGTCCGCGTGACCGAGGCGGCGGCGCTGTCCGCGTCGCTGCTGATGGGTCGCGGCGACGAGAAGCTCGCCGACCAGGCCGCCGTCGACGCCATGCGCCAGGCGCTCAACACGCTGTACATCGACGGCACCGTCGTGATCGGCGAGGGTGAGCGCGACGAGGCGCCGATGCTCTACATCGGCGAGAAGGTCGGCGCCGGCATCGATCGCGGCCCGAAGGTTGACATCGCGCTCGACCCGCTGGAAGGCACCACCATCACCGCCAAGGGCGGCCCGAACGCTCTGGCCGTCGTCGCCATGGCGGAGGAAGGCGGCTTCCTGAACGCCCCCGACGTCTACATGGACAAGATCGCCGTCGGCGCCGGCCTGCCGGAGAATCTGGTGGATCTGGACGAGACCCCGGCCAACAACCTGAAGGCGCTCGCCAAGGCCAAGGGCACCGAGGTCGAGGAGCTGCTGGTCTGCATCCTCGACCGTCCGCGCCACGCCGAGCTGATCGCCCGCGTGCGTGAGGCCGGCGCGCGCATCATGCTGATCTCCGACGGCGACGTGTCGGGCGTCATCGCCACCAGCCAGATCGGCACCGGCGTCGACATGTACGTCGGCTCCGGCGGTGCGCCGGAAGGCGTTCTCGCCGCCGCCGCCCTGCGCTGCATCGGCGGCCAGTTCCAGGGCCGTCTGCTGTTCCGCAACGACGACGAGAAGGCCCGCGCCGCCAAGTGGGGCGTGACCGACCTGAACAAGAAGTACAGCCTGCACGAGCTGGCCCGCGGCAACGTCATGTTCGCCGCCACCGGCGTCACCGACGGCGCCATGCTCCGCGGTGTCCGCCGCTTCGCCGGCGGCGCCACCACCCACTCGGTCATCATGCGCTCCAAGTCGGGCACGGTCCGCTACATCGAGGCGCACCACAACATGACCCGCAAGCCGGGCGTGAAGTAACCTGTTGTGAGAGAAGAGGCGAGGGGACGTCGTCCCCTCGCGCTCCCCAACCAAGGGCCGGACGGCCCTTGGAACCCAAGAAGAATGGCCTTGGGCTGCGGTTCGGAAGCAGCCGCCACCCTGGGGCGAAACGTTACTTAGTCTATTTTCATTTCCGAGCATTTGACGCATCTTCACGGGAAGATACCGAGACTATCTTCAACCGTGAACGTATGCGATGACCGGCCGCTCCGAACTGTGGACAAAGCTCCTCATCGCGCCGCTTGCCAAGGCGGTGCTGAAGCAGGCCGGCCTCGACGAGGCCGTGGATACGGCGGCCGCTGCTCTGAACGAGACCGCGAAAACGCTGGACGGTGACGAGGCCAAGCGTAAGGCGCAAGCCTTGACCGGGGATCTCGCCTCCGAAATCGCCCGTCACCACGCCCGCCAGTTCGCCGACGGCGGAACCCCCGTCGATGCGGAGGCGGTGGCAAAGGCCCTGGCCACCCTCTTCAAGGATGCCGCAAAGCCGAAGGGGTTGCTGTCCCGCAACCTGGATGCGGAGCGGCTTGTCCAGGATCTCGCCGAAATCCCGCCCCCAGAGGCGTTCGGGATCGCCGAACGCGAACTTTACGCGGCCGTCCTGCCCGACCTCGCCCGTGGTCTGATCGCAAAAGCGGTGGAACTGAAGGGATTCGATCTTGCTTACCGGTCGGAACTGCTGATCCGCCAGCACGATACGAACCGGCGGCTCGAACGCATTGAGCGTACGGTGACCGCCGAACATCGGACCTCGGAGGCGGCCAAGTACGAAAACCGCTACCGGGCGTGCATCGAGCGGGACAACAATTATCTGGAACTCTTCGGCTCCGACATTCCGGAGGAGGCGAAGCGGCAGGCACTGTCCGCCGCCTATGTGTCCCTGTCGCTCACGCGCCATGGGAAGGGCGAGCAGGAAAGCGTGACCGCGAATCACCTGCTCGACCGCCTTTCGGAAATTGGCGGGCGGTTGCTCATCCGTGGGGAGGCCGGCAGCGGAAAGACGACCCTGCTTCGTTGGGCGGCCGCAACGATGTGCGAGGGCAGTTCAACGAATCGTGATTCTGACTCTGCGTCTCGCGCTTTATGGCGACGTGCCTTGCGCCGTATGCGACCGACGGAACGGTCTCTCCATGAGGACTCGCATTGGCGGGATTTGGTGCCGTTCCTGATCCGTCTGCGTGATTACCCCGATGGCTTGCCGCCCGTCACGGCGTTCGCCGGAACCGTGCCGGACGTTGCCGGTCCTCCCCCGCCCGATTGGATCGTCGGACTGCTTGATGCGGGCGACGCCCTCGTCATGATCGATGGCGTGGATGAGGTGGCGCGCTTCGACCGTCCGAAATACGCGCAAGCGATCGGACGGCTGGTCGAGCAGTACCCCCGCGCGCTGTTCGTCGTGACCAGCCGCCCGGCCGCCGTGCCGCCCGATTGGCTGGCGGGGCACGGCTTCGTGCATGCGGAAATCTCCGACTTGGCCGGGCCGGATCAGGCTTTGTTGGTCCAGCGCTGGCACGACGCCGTGGCGAAGGTCGTCACGGAGGAGCGGCGGGCCAAGCTGAAGGAAAAGGAAGCGCAGCTTCGTGCGCGCTTGGACAGCGAGCCTTCTCTGGCTCGGCTCGGCAGCAACCCCATGATGCTTGCCATGCTTTGCGTTCTCCATTACCGGATGGAAGGGTATCTGCCGGAACGCGCATACAGCTTGTGCGACAAACTCTGCACGCTGCTGGTCGATGAGAAGGATCGGTTGAGCGGCTTGAAAGCGGAAAGGATCGATCCGCTTTGGGCCTCGTTGGACAGCGAGCGCAAACGCAGTCTGGTGCGGGACCTCGCCTATCATTTGGTGACCGGCTCCGCAGGCGGCATCCGCTCCAGCATGGACGGGGAAAAGGCCGAAGGCGTGCTGCGGCACGCGCTCCGAGGGTTCGGCAAGGGCGATGCCGATGTGAAGGCCTTCCGGCAGACGGTTGTGGAACGGAGCGGATTGCTGCGCGACACCGGAACGGGGCGCATCGACTTTCTTCACAACACGCTCAAGGAATTTCTGGCGGCCGAGCAGTTCATCGAGTTGCGTGCTGAACGGGATTTGGCGTCCCATGCCAGCGATCCGGACTGGCGTCCGGTCGTGATCTTCGGGGCGGGAGGACGCTCGCGCCCGTTCACGGACAATCTGTTCAAACATCTCCGCGACCGGGAAACCGATGCGACGGGAAAGGTCAGGCGCCGTCTGCGGGTCATGGCCTGGGCCGTCGGCGCCGTGGCGGTGCAACTCGATCCCGATCTTCACCCCGACCGCGCCAGATTTGAAAAGGCGATCATACCGCCGCGCACGTTCGAAGAGGCCGAATTGCTGTCGGAGGCCGGCGAACATGTTCTCGACTACCTCGCCAGCGTCAGGGTCAAGGACGCCCGACCGGCGGCGGCGATGGTGCGCACCTTGCGGCTGATCGGCTCTCCGCGCGCACGGGACATCATCCATCAGATGTACGCGAACGACCGAAGGAAGGCAGTCCTCGACGAATTGGTTCAGGCCATCGATCCTCTTGCTTTACCGGCCATCCAGGCACGTCTCTTGGCCGGTGAACAACTTGACGGTGGATGGCGCCGATTGGTGACGGACGTGTCGGCGCTGTCGGGGCTGACCGGTCTTACTGATCTGGGCCTGAGCGACACCGGGGTGACGGACGTGTCGGCACTGTCGGGATTGCCAAGGCTGTCGCTCTTGCTAATGCCGGATGGTTCTTTCCACATCCGTGATGATCAGGAGGTTGGAATTTGAAGAAGAACATCGACTGCAAGATGCCGGAAATTGTCCTGACGATCTCGAACGAGCGCCTCATGAGAGGCTCTGTCGCCTGAGCAAGACCGCAGCCCCATCGAGTTGCCGACTTGTAGACCGACCCGACAAAAGGGTGCCCGCAATCCCCCGTTGAGTTCTCGTGACGATCACGGTACGATTCCCGCCATCAATGGCCGGAGTGCGTCCCGTCTTGCCAAATGTCATGTGTACAGCGCATGACGGACGGATGCTTTGTGCACGATCAATGCACAATGTAAGTAGGCATGCGTGTGCGTATAACACTCTGACTGGACAGCGAAAATCCCCGGTTCACGCCATTGTGCAGATTCCGCAGGCTGCACAATTTGCACAACGACGCACAGCGGCCGCCATGCATTGTATGCACGCCTTTTGACGCGCTGCTTGTCACGCTCCCGCCCCTAGCCCCCGCTTCGCGTCATCTGCTATGGGTTCGGCCCCCGACCGTGGCACCATGGGCAGCATGACCGACACGCCTCCCGCATTTCTGAACGTCGCCAATTCCCTGTCCGGAAAGCGCTGGCAGGCGCGGCCCTGCGACGAGCGGCTGGCCTGGGCTCTGGCGCAGGGGCGGGGGCTGCCGGAGATCGTCGGTCGGGTGCTCGCCGCGCGCGGCGTGACCGAGGACGCGTGCGACGCCTTCCTGAATCCGACCCTGAAGGCGCTCCTGCCCGACCCCTCTCGTTTCAAGGACATGGACACCGCCGCGTCGCGCATCGCCCGCGCGATCCAGGATGGCGAGCCGGTCGCCGTGTTCGGCGATTACGACGTGGACGGCGCGACCTCGTCCGCCGTGCTGCGCCGCTTCTTCCGGGCGGTGGGTGCCGACCTCCGCATCTACGTTCCGGACCGGATCAAGGAGGGCTACGGCCCGAACGCGCCGGCCCTGCTGCGGCTGAAGGCCGAGGGCGTGCGGCTGGTGGTGACCGTGGATTGCGGCGTTTCCGCCTTCGCGGCGCTGGAGGCGGCGGCATACGCGGGGCTAGAGGTCGTCGTGCTGGACCACCACGCGGCGGAACCCCGGCTGCCCCCGGCCGTGGCGCTGGTCAACCCGAACCGGCTGGACGAGGACGGCGCCTACCGCACGCTCTGCGCGGCCGGCGTGACCTTCCTGACCGTGGTGGCGGTGAACCGCGCCCTGCGCAACGCCGGTTTCTACAAGGACCGTTCCGAGCCGAACCTGATGGACTGGCTGGATCTCGTGGCGCTGGGCACGGTGTGCGACGTGGTGCCCCTGACCGGGCTGAACCGCGCGCTGGTGGCCCAGGGGCTGAAGGTGATGGCCCGCCGCAGCAACCCCGGCCTCGCGGCGCTGGCCGACGTCGTGGCGCTGAAGGAAAAGCCGGACGCCTACCATGTCGGCTACGTGCTGGGACCGCGCGTGAACGCGGGCGGGCGCGTCGGCGCCTCCGACTTGGGCGCACGGCTGCTGTCCACCGACGACCCCGTCGAAGCGATGAGCCTCGCCCAGAAGCTGGAAGCCCACAACGCCGAGCGCCGCGCGGTGGAGCAGGGCGTTCTCGACGACGCGCTGGCGCGGGTGCAGGAACAGGCGGCCACTGAGGCCGAACTGGTCTTCGTGGCGGGGGAGGGCTGGCACCCCGGCGTCATCGGCATCGTCGCGAGCCGCCTGAAGGAGCGCTACAGCCGCCCGGCCTGTGTGATCGCCCTGGAACGGGGGGCGGACGGCGCGGTAATCGGCAAGGCGTCGGGCCGCTCCGTGCGCGGCGTTGACCTGGGCGCGGCGGTGATCGCCGCGCGCCAGGAAGGTTTGCTGCTGGCCGGTGGCGGCCACCGCATGGCCGCCGGCTTCACGGTGGCCGGCGACAAGCTGGACGCCTTGCGCGCGTTCCTGACCGGCCGCGTCGCCGAGCAGGTGGCGGCGGCCCCGCTGGTGCCGACGCTGGAACTGGACGGCGCGCTGGCCGTGGGAGCGGCAACGCCGGCTCTGGTGGACACGCTGAACAAGCTGGGGCCCTTCGGCACTGGCAACGCCGAACCGCGCTTCGCCCTGACGGACGCGCGCGTGGTGCGCGCCGACGTGGTGGGGACGAACCATGTCCGCTGCATCCTGCAAGGCAACGATGGCGGCCGGCTGAAGGCTATCGCCTTCCGCGCGCTGGACAGCGAGTTGGGCAAGGCGCTGCTGATGGGACGGGGCACGCCCTTCCACATTGCCGGCGTTCTGCGCATCGATCGGTGGAACGGATCGGAGGGTGTGCAGCTTCTGATCGACGACGCGGCCCCATCGCAAATGGCGTAAAGGCAAGCATTTTCAGCGCATGCGGGGCATGTCCGGGCGTTCGGAGAAAAAGTAAGAAAAAAGGCTTGCACTCTCCCCGTCCGGCGTTTAGAAACCCGCCCACGCCAACGACGTCCCCATCGTCTAGAGGCCTAGGACACCGCCCTTTCACGGCGGCGACAGGGGTTCGAATCCCCTTGGGGACGCCAATCAAATCAAGCGCTTAGCTGATTGCTGATTGGCCCGTACGGAATGGGTACGGAATGGACGTGCCGGGATATACCCGGTATCTCGTGGATACGAGCGCACAAACCCCCTCATAATCGCAAACGTCGTGGCTGTGATAGCTGCGCTGGATTCACGCCCCGAATCGGCGGTGGTGACGCGTCGAGCCCGACCGCCAGCGCCAGCTTGGCTGAAAATTAAAGTGCCGCACCTGAACACGAAGTGCTGCGGTTCGACCAGCTTGCGTCCGCACATTCAAACGCCTCGTGCGCTTGCCAAGGAGCATTGATACCTCCAGGTGCGCGCGCCCGTTTCCTGACGGCACGACGGATCAGCGCATCGGGAGGGATTGCCTGAACTTTCGTCGCGCACACCTGCCGCGTACAACGTCTCCATGGGCGGCATAGGACGCCGGCAGAAGGGAGCGAATGACGTGCGTGATTACAAGACGGCAGAGCAAATCCTAGACGAAGCGTCCGGCAGCGGTTCCGAGTTCACCGAACGTGACCTTGATGCGTGGTTCCAGCGCTTCCAGACCAATCCGACCAACACGGAGCCAGCATTCGCGGCTCTTGCGACCATTGCCGCGGCTGTCTGGAGCGAAAGGGGAAACAACGGGGAGGAGGCCAATGCTCCCGAAAGCGTGAACCCGGCGCAGAACGTATCAGTGCCCTTCTGGATCGTGCAGGCAATTGCGGGAGGTTGGGCGAGCTTCCTGGGATCGCGTGATCACCAGACAATGGAGCAGGCGTTTGGACTCCAACTTCAAAAACCCGGGACGCGTTCGCGTCTCGATACCGATGCGACCCAACTCCGCGAGATGAAAATCGCCCTTGAGGTCGGCTACTGCATCGGCCCGGGTCATGAGCGTGGAAGCGTTCAAAAGGCTTTGGAAACGGTTGCTGATCACCGTGGCATCTCGGTGGACGCGGCGAAGAAGGCTTGGCAGGCCCACAAAGATCTCGTCACCGAGCGATTGGCGCTGGTGCGCTTCAAGGAGGATGCTTCGCGGTAAAATTCGTGTGCAGGTTCGTACCGTGATCTGCGCCGCGAGGTAGCTCAGCCTCTGCACAGGTCCGTAGCGGTCGGCTACGGACCATCAACATGTGCAAGGGGACATCAATGAACATCAATCTCCAGGACCGTCTGACGTTGACCGTCAAGGAGGCTCTGACGGTGACCGGCATTGGCCGGTCGAAGTTCTACGAGGAGGTCGGCGCCGGCCGCATCAAGGTCATCAAGGCCGGTCGCCGCGTCCTCGTTCCCGTTGAGGCGCTGCGCGCCTGGCTGAAGGCGCTGGAGGCGGTGTAAGCATGAGCTGCATCTCCTCCATCCACACCATCACCGCCGGCACGGTAATCCCGTTCGCCATGCGCAAGGGCATGACGCCGATCAACTTCGGCGAGGCTGCCCGCGAATGGGGTGCGCAGCATGGTTGAGCCGAATTCGATTCTCTTCCTGGCTCCGATGCTGATTGTGATGGGGGCGGCCTGTGCCGCCCTCTTCTTTGCCATTGTCGAGGGTCACAGCTCCTGCGGGGTAGTGTTCGGCTTCCACCGCGAAGACGCTCCGAGCCAGCAGTTGGGTGTCTGCCAAGAAGCTGGCGCTGTGGGCGTCAATCAGATGTCCAAACTGCCCGAGCGCACTCGCTCCAATTCCTTCTCCCCACGGCGAACCGTACTGGAGTTTTCCCGGATCAACGCTGCCGCCTTGGCGGCGCTTCCGGCACTGCTCACCCGCTGGCTGCCGGACGGCTACATCGAAGGTCGCCGCGAGTACGTGGCCCGCAACCCGCGCCGCAACGACACCCGTCCCGGCTCCTTCAAGATCAACCTGAACACCGGTGCCTGGGCCGACTTCGCTACCGGCGACAAAGGGGGGGATGTGATCAGCCTCGCCGCCTACCTCGCCGGCATTCGCCAAGGCGAAGCCGCTCGTCGGCTCGCGGATCTTCTGGGAGTGCGCTGATGACCATCGATCTTGAAACGCCCCTGACGGATGACGAGCTGAAGCAGGCCGTGGACCTAGGGACCCGCGTGCCGTCCCGCACCACCGATGAGCTGATGCCGCTCCCCATTCCGAGCGATGAGGCGCCCTCCTTTTCGTTCAACGGCCGAGACGCGACTTCGGTGTGGTCGTATTTCAATGACCAGGGCCAGTTGGAGGGCTACGTGTGCCGCTTCGACACGGCCATCCCCGGCGGCAAGCCGCGCAAAGACATCCGTCCCCTGCGCTATGGCCTGCTCAATGGTACGGCAGGTTGGTACTGGAAAGGCTGGGGTCTGAACCGCCCGCTCTACGGCCTTCCCATGCTGCTGGACCGCCCCGACGCTGTCGTGATCGTCACCGAGGGCGAGAAGGCTGCCGATGCCGCCGCGAAGCTGTTCCCCGATATGGTGGCGGTCACCTCCATGAACGGCGCGAAAGCGCCCGCCATGACGAACTGGACGCCACTGGCGGGGCGCCGAGTGGTGATCGCGACCGACCACGACAACCCCGGCCGCGACTACGGCTCGACGGTCTGCAAGCTCGTCCGCGAAGCCGGTGCCCGTGAGGTGCTGTACCTCGCGCCTGACCGGCTTGGTCGCTACGTTTGGCACGACGGCCAGCGCATGCCGCGCGACGGCGCGCTGCCGGAAGGTTGGGACCTGGCCGATGCGCTGGCCGAGGGCTGGACGGCGGAAACCGTTGCCCAGCAGCAATCCGAGCCGGGCTTCTTCACGCCAGTCGAAGCTTCCGAGCTGATCATGGCGGCCGGCATGGTCGCCATGGAGAGCCCGTATTTCCGGCTGAAAGAGGACGGCGTTTACCGCCGCACCGATTCCAATAAGGGCGAGGTGTCTTGGGATTGGCTGTGCTCGCGGCTGGAGGTGGTGGCTGAGACGCGCGATGCGGACGGCCACAACTGGGGGCGCCTGCTGCGGGTGACCGATCGTGATGGCCGGTCGAAGGAGTGGGCCATGCCGATGTCGCTGCTGGCAGGCGATGGCACGGCCATGCGCGAGCGCCTGCTGTCGATGGGGCTTGACTTGGCTCACGGCAACACGGCGAAAGAGGCGCTCTCCCGTTTCATCAGCACCGCTCGTCCCACCGAAAAGGCCCGCTGTGTCAGCCGTATCGGCTGGCACGGATCGCGCTTCGTGCTGCCGGACCTGACCATTGGCGACACGACCGGAGAACGCGTCCTCCTCCAGGGCACGGGCTCCTCCGACCACGCTTTTCGCCAAAGCGGGACCTTGGAGAGCTGGCAGAGGGAGGTGGCCCGATATGCGGTGGGCAACTCGCGCTTGACCCTCAGCGTGTCAGCGGCGTTCGCCCCGATGCTTCTTTACCTGCTGGATGCCGAGTCGGGGGGCTTGCACCTTCGTGGGCCGTCGAGCATCGGCAAGTCAACCAGCCTTGTGGTGGCCGGCTCGGTGTGGGGCGGTGGTGGCGTAAAGGGCTACACCAAGCAGTGGCGGGCCACCGACAACGGCTTGGAAGCCCTAGCGGTGAACCATAGCGATGCCCTGCTTTGCCTGGACGAGCTGTCGCAGATCGATGCCAAGTCCGCGGCGGCGGCTGCCTACATGCTGGCCAACGGTGCGGGTAAGGCGCGTGCGGGCCGGTCGGGCGAGGGACGAGCCGCTGCGGAGTGGCGCACGTTCTTTCTGTCCAACGGCGAGATCGGCATCGCCGACAAGCTCGCCGAGGACGGCAGGGGGCGCCGTGCCGCTGCCGGCCAGCAGGTTCGGGTGGTCGATATCTCGGCGGACGCTGGTGCCGGCCTTGGCCTGTTTGAGAGCCTGCATGGCTTCGACACGGCGGACAGCTTTGCCAAGCACATCAAGGCAGCGGCTGCGCAGCACTACGGCACCGCCGCGCCGGCGTTCATTGCCAAGCTGATCGCCAACAAGGATGAGGTGATGCCCACCTTGCGAGAGGCGATCAAGCGGTTTGTTGGCGAATACTGCCCGCCGGGTGCTGATGGGCAGGTCAGCCGTGTCGCAGCGCGCTTCGGCATGGTTGCCGCGGCCGGTGAACTGGCGGCCGCCTGGGGTATTCTGCCGTGGAGCGGCGGTGAGGCTGCTGCGGGCGTTGCCAGGTGCTTCGACGCTTGGCTCCGCGGTCGCGGCGGTATCGGCGCTGCGGAGGCTCGGGAGGTTACCGCCCGGGTGCGGCATTTCCTCGAACTGCACGGGTCGGCACGCTTCGAGCTGATGGGCCGCGACACGCTGGGTATGGCAGGCGAGGTCCAGGACATCCGCATCGCCAACCGTGCTGGCTTTCGACGGATGGAGACCAGCGGCAACAAGCGTTGGGAATACCTCATCCTGCCGGCGGTGTTCTGGGCGGACGTTTGCACGGGCATCGATAAGAAGCTGGCTATTAAGGTTCTGATCGAGCAGGGCTTCCTCATCCCCGACAAGGACGGCAAGCCGCAATCGCGCCACAACCTTCCGGGCTTGGGGACCACGCGTGTGTATCGCATCTCCGGCCGCATTCTGGAGGGCGAGGACGATGCGTGAGCTGTTTGCCCGCTGGGCCGTCGATAACCCGGTCTATCTCAAAGTGCGGGCAACTGAGGGCAACCGGGCAACCGAGCCGCTGAACCCCACGCATGGCAAGGCGTCCGAGGCACCTGCCTCGGACGCCCGTCCGATTCTGGTGTGGGCAATCGAGGGCAACCGCAAGTCGGTTGCCCAAGTTGCCCAGCGGTCCACAAACAGGGCAACCGCACCGTTCCAGCCGAAAGCCGAGGCAGAACAAGCATTTCAGCGGTTGGTTGCCCCGATTGCCCCGGTTGCCCACGCTGTCGGCCAAACGCCTTCCATGGTTGAGCCCAGCGGCGATGATGCCGAGGCGTGGCAGGCCTGGATCGCCGCCACCGAAGCACGCTGGGAAGCGCGAGGATGGTCGCAGGAGGAGGCGCAACGGATCGCATGGGGCTTTGCGGAGAACGCTTGGTGGGATCGCCACGGAACCCGCCCGGGGCCGCGCTGCTGCGCCGGCTGCGGCGAGTCAATCGAACCCGAAGCCGGGCGCCGGCTCGCCGAGGGCGTCTATGTGCATGACCGAGGTAATGACGACGCGCTGGAGTGCCAGCTCGCCTTTGGTCGCCATTGGCGCGGTTCGGCGCGGTCCGCCTTGGTCAACATAGGGCTGGCGGCGCCAGCACCGCGAGATGATGAATGATGGTCGAATTGCGACGGGAGGGCTCAGTGAAAACAGCGGGGAAACACAGCGTTGAGCCCGGCTGCCAGGGACGAGGTTTGCGGCCCTGGCAACCGGGTCAGTCGGGCAATCCAGGCGGGCGTCCGAAGGTGAACCCCGAACTGCGCCGGGCTGCGCAGGAGCATTCGGTGGAGGCCCTGGACGTGTTGGTCGAGGTGATGCGCACGGGCAGGCCGGGCGAGCGGCTTCAGGCCGCCAGGGAAATCTTGGACCGCGCGTATGGCAAGCCGAGCCAAGCGGTCGAGGTCACGGATGCCACGCCCATGACGTTGATCGATCTGCTCGCGAGCATCTCGCCGGTTTTGGAGCGCAGTGACTGAAGGGAGAGCGGCCGAACCGGGGCGATGTCAGGCCACGCTTCATCGCCCCACACGGCTCCGTTCAAGATTATTACTCCAGTTGTCCGCCGTCTCAGAACGATCTCCTTCTGAAACGGCGGACTGCGGCCCGCAAACCCACATAGAATGCTGGGCTGGAATCGCTGGTTTCCGCGCCCCCTTTTGAGACGGATTTCTGACCAAGCACGACGTGGCATGATGGTGCCCCAACCATGGAGGCACTTTTATGCTCCGCCTTCTGCGCCGTCTTCTGGGCGCCAAGCCCACCTCGCGCCGCTTCGCCCCCCTCTGCGCCACCCCAGCGCTGCTGGATCGGGCCACTGCCCTGGGGCTGAGCGACGGGAGGGCGCCAGTAGGAAGGCTCGGGCAGGCGCGCGACGCGCCGGTGGGTCCCATCGGCGCGAGCATGACGCATACCTATCCGTGACGACGGGTCCCATTCATTGGGCAAAACGTATTCGGAACTTGGCGATCACGGGCACAACTCGGTACCCGCTTCAATGAACTAATGATGTGTGCCAGACGGAATTTTAAGTATTTAGACGATCAAAGTTGGCTAAACGCCTCGCGTCTGCCCATGTGCATACGACAAAAGCCGTCTGGCGCATGCCGCTAGAGGTCTTTGATGCGATCATTCATCTCTGATCTAATTTCAACCATTTTGTTGAAGATGCGACTGTCGAGCTCCTTTAACGATTCCGGAGCGCCTCTGTAATTCATTTTTACATCGTCCCTTTCTTGCTTGAGTTTTTTGTGTATATTTGACAAGTGCTCAATGTCGAGATTTTCGATATCATGATCATCGCCGGCGCCGTCGCGCCACACTCCTTTTCTGACCTCTGGGTGTAAGTGCTTGTAGTTCTTGTTGTAAAGATAGTCTAAGTGCGCCCTCTCATCCTTATCCATAACGCTCGCTCCTTGTCTCAGTGACGAAATCATGTCGCTTCTTACCGGTTATCGTCTCGGGTACCTGATCGCATATCTGCAACGCCAATTGCTACGGCGGCATTTGGATGCTTGAAACGCCCGGACTCGGTCGCAAGCATCTCGTCGGCAACCGAACGCAACCGGTCGAACACGCCTCTGCGTACTTCGGGCTGGGTGTTCGGCAGCGATTGAGAATCCTGAGCGGCAAGAAGCCAAGCGGTGAAGTAGGTTGGATAAGGCGTCGCGGACCCGTCGGGCGACAAATGGACGGGCAGGAAGGTTTCTCCGCTTACCTTTCCTTGATCGGTTTGCCAACGAAGGCGGAATGCCCCCAGGACCCCGGCCGATGGTCCTGCCACGCAAGCGTATCGGCCATCGAAGGACTGCGACTTTGCAAAATCGATTAGGTGGCGGAAGAAATCCGACTCGAAATCGAGGAGAAACGCTGCCCGGGCCTTCTCTGTGCGGAGACGACGGTAGGCTGTCACGTGAACTCTTTCGCGGTTGCCAAACTCGGGAAACTTGCCGATCAGGCGAGATGGCAACCTGATGTCCAGAACACGCCCAGCGTGTAGGCGTCCTTCAATCCTGATTTCGAGGTAAGGTGCCAAACCTTCGAGCAGTTCCTGGACATGTTCGGCGCCCAATCCAACTGTTCCCTGAAGCGATGTTGGGTCGTATCGCGAAGCGTGGGCCAGGATCTCCGACTGTATCCTTTGAGCGGCCCGAGCTCGCTCCAGTGCTCGCCCGATCTGGTCTTCAGTGTAGTCGAGATCAAAGGTCTTCGCCTGCTCTAAGATATTGGTTAGGTCAATCTGTTCGAGCAGCTCACCTAGAATTTCGGTATGGAGTCGGTCATGGAACTCTTCGCCCACTGGGGACATATCTGACACAATCTGATCGACTCGCTGGTACATCAGCGAGAGTGCGGCGTTGTCGAATGTATCTTCCGCGTGCAGATTGAAGACGATGACGGTCTCTTCCTGCCCATAACGGTACAAGCGGCCGATCCGCTGGACGAGGCGGCTTGGGTTCCAGGGCAGGTCATAATTGACCATCACGTGACAGGCACGATGGAGGTTGATGCCTTCGCCGCCTGCTTCGGTCGAGATCAGGAACGGCACAGTCCCATTGAACAGGTCAATGGCCTCAAGCTTGGCATCCAAGTCCATACCGCCGTTGATCAGAACGGGCGCCGGCAGGTCCGGATAGCGGTCGGCAATGGCTGCCTGGAGGTAAGATTGGGTGGCTCTGTACTCCGTAAACACGAGGAGTTTCTTGCCCTGCTTGACCAACGGGTCCACCACCTTCGTCAGGAAGCTCTGCAGCTTCCAATCGGAGCTACGGACCCGGCGAGCTTCGACGATCAGCTGATCCACCAGCGCCGCTTCGTCGATGAAGAACTCTTCCGCGCCGCCTACGACAAGATGGTCGAGGTCGTCTTGGTCGTCCCCGCCATCAATTACATCCAACAGGTCCCAATTTCCTTCCGCGGCTGGTTCCGCGTCGATTCGTTGACCAATCAGGCGCTGTTTGCGTCGTTCGAGCGCGGCTTCAATAGCGGCGATGCTCGACGAGGCGAGTTTGCGATAGGTGGTCATGACAAACCCGATCGCCCGCCCGATTCTGCCTCGCCCCTCGCCAGCGCTGTAGCCGCGCGTGAGGTAGATGCTGAGCATTTCGTTGAAACGCTCCATCTCAGGTGATGGGGGGACAGGAACGCGATGGGTCTTCTGCCCACGGAAAATGAACTCGCCCTCGCTGTTGGTGACCTCTGACTTCCTGTTTCGGAGGATGAGATCGGCAACGACTTCCCTGTTCGCGTCCAGTGTTGAAAGCTGCTGGCTCAAATCAGGCCGGATGAGTTCGAGCAATGAAATGAACCGGTCCTGTTTGCCCTGGTGCGGGGTTGCCGTGAGCAGAATCATAGCGTCCGTCTTGCGACGCAGCGTTTCCGCCAGCCGGTATCGCTCCGCCCGCTCGCCGGAGGCAATCTTTGTCAGCTTGTGGGCCTCGTCGAATATGACGATGTCCCACCCTTCGGCGGCGCGCAGCTTCTGCATGTGGTCGTCCCGCTTCAGCAGGTCGATCGAGCCTATGACGTGATCGTAGCGTTTCCAGTCCTCCAATTCGTGGATCTGGAAGTCCCGCCCGTAGATTGCGTAGCTCTGATCGAACTTCGCGCGCATCTCCTCTTTCCACTGTCGCGTCAGGCCCGCTGGTGTCACGACCAGAACCCGCCGAGCTTGACCGCGCCTTTTCAAAGCCGCAAGGAGGAGCCCCACTTCGATCGTCTTGCCGAGACCAACATCATCGGCGATCAGCCAATTCAGGATGCCTGAAGATATGATCCGGTGGACCAAGTGGATTTGGTGGGGGAGCGGGTCCACATCCAGCCGATCGAGAGCACCGGTAAGCTCATTCCAACTCTCCAGGGCATGGGCGAGCAGACGGAGCCGGAACCGTTGCGCATGGTCGTCAATACCGGTTTCGGCCCTCGTATAGCGCAACGAAACATCTTTAATGCGAATCAGGTTCTCATAGGGAAGCCAAACCGACGCCCCCGTATCGTGCAGTTGCACCAAGCACTGTTCGCGGCCTCCAAGTGTGCGGACGGCTTGGACCGTACCGGTCCCGAGGGGCATCCTCGTGGCGGAAAGCGGGACGTCCTGAACCTCCCATCCGACTTGAAGGCCGCAGCCCAGGTCGGCAAGCGGCACCCACTCATGACTGCCGTTCAGCCAGTCTACCTTCAACTGCCATCCACCCTCCATTTCGCGCCGGTCCATAACCAAGCCGATCGGCTTCGGGCTTCCCTTTGGGCGGACCCAGCACTTGGGCACGGGCACGAGGATATCGGGTTGCATCAGGTAAACCTTCAGATCGGGAATTCGATGAGACTGCGAAGGCGTAGTCCGTCTATCAGCCGGGCGGCCGCCTGCTCCTCGATGACGTTCGCTGCTCGCTGGCGCACGAACTCGATAAAGCTGATGAAAGCGTAAGTCTCTGCATCGCTATAGGGATCACGGGACGTGCTGCGCGTCGGCGGGGAGAGTTGAAGCCACCGATCCAGCATCTCGTCCACGAAGGCTACGGGATCGCCGTGGGGGGCATTCAGGCAGATGTGCCGGGCCGCGCGCCACGACAGCAGCCATTGCCCGTTCTTATGCTGGTGGAAAGATACCGCACCTGTAAGCACAAGCGGATTCCAATACTCACCGCTCGATCTCGGCGCGATCAGGGAGCCGAAGGCTCTGCGCACCCACCATTCGGGCCGGCGCTGCCAAATCCGCTTCAGATCCACCATGTCGCGGAGCAGCAAAGCGTCGAGTTCCTCGGCTTTGGCCAACCGCTCCAACGCTTCAAAACTTCGTGGCGAGGGGAAGTTCAGGAAGACGGTGACCAACCAGTCCAGGTAGCTGTCTCGCTCCGCGTTGGTCTTGAGCCACAAATGCCGCAAGATGCGCTCTGCCTTGAGAGCAGCTTGAAGCTCCGGGTAGTCCGCGAAATCCGATAAAGGCGGATCGGGAGCCGGCTTGACCCAGAGATCCTGGCGAGCCTCGGCGTCGAAATCCGGCAGGTCGATGTCGGCTGGAAGATCAGCGTCGACAGGTGACGGCGGCGCTGTATTCGGCTCGACCATGGCCCAGCCATGATCGAAAGACCAAGCGTCTTCCCCCACTGGCAGCGCGTCAGTCAGGGTGTCGCGGTTGTGCGCTTCGGCCTCGGAGGACGGTTCTCCATGAGGTCTGTTTCCTGTGGCAAAGCCGAGTGGTAGTTCCACCTGCCACGGCTTCGCCGGTGAGGGCTGCGGCGCTTCGAGGATCAGCTTCGGAATCGGCTTAGTCTCGGCCTGTTGCGGCGAAAGCAGCGGCAAGTCATCAGGAACGGTCGGGGCGGCCACTGTTACATCTTGGCCGAACTCTTGGTCGAACAGAGGCAGTGATGGCGGCACAGGTGCGGTCCGGACTCGCGGAGCCGGGTCCCAAGGGTCGGTCACCTGAGTGGTTTCCAGAACAGGCGCTGCGTCTTCAGCCAGCCATTCCCGATCGGGCTGAGCAACGCTCTTTCTCAGGAACTGCTTCAGTCTGTTTAACAAGGCATCACCTTCCGACCCATTCAAGCAGCGGCGCTCTCGGCGGTGACAGCCATCCAGCAGACCAGTCGGATGTTGGCCATCTCAATCTCGGGCAACGGGGCTGGTGTGATGACGGGCTCCAGACCGGTGTCCAGAATCCAGTGGACTAGCCGTTCAGCGCGTGCATGAGCCGGCACACCCACATCCTTCCGGAACTCTTCGCGCAGCAGCATCTCGTCCCGGCGCGGCCAAGGTGCTTCCAGCACGTCCAGCGCTGTGGAGAGCACTTTCGGCTCCATCCCGTGCGGCGGGTGCTTGCGGATGAACTCAGCAATGCGGTGGTTCAGCGGACGGACCTTTGGCTGCAAGTTGGCCGGGTCGGTCAGCAGCTTCCATTCCGCCAAAATGTCATCTTGCGCCGCTTCCCAGAAGCTATATGCCGCATCTGCCACCTGGTCCGGCAGGTAACGTGGTGTATCCTCAAAACAGTCGATAATGCGCAGGCAGGTTCCCATCTCGCGCACAATCCGTTCCTGTGTCGCTACTGGCTGCCAGTTTTCTGAAGCGGGTACGAAGCGGAGGAAGGTGCGTGGACCTTCTACAGTCTCCACTTCTGCACAGAAGAATATGCCGGAGCGCTGGCCCTTCACCATGCCAGAGCCGGCCTTGCCAGGGAGATTGATGATCGAGTCCCTGTCCTGCTCCAGCATCTCGCGCAAGCGCTGGCGATATTCTTCACCGGTTTGCGCCGCGGCCTCTGTCCCGCCGCGTTCGAACAGCGTCGGGTCTCCATCGGCGAGCTTTTCGATCTCGGCGCGCGTCTCCGCGAAGACCTGTTCGCCCGTGTCGGCGCCGTGGATGGGGGAGGTGCCGACGCCGATGGACTTAGCGGCTTGGGTCAGCTTGCGCAGAATACGCTGTTCAAGGTTCAGCAGATCGTCCAGCCGGTCCGCCGGAAAGATGGTGCGCAAGAACACGCGGGTGTGCGGGCTGCCGATACGATCTATACGGCCGTGTCGCTGAACCAGCCGCATGGGATTCCAGGGCAGGTCGTAATTTATGATGTGCCGGCATTGCTGAAGATTCATGCCTTCGGCTAGCACGTCGGTGCTGATCAGCAGATCGAACCGGTCCTCATTCTGCCCTTCCGGCGCCCGGGACGAGACAGGGGCGAAACCCCAAACGGCGGTATTCCGATCCTCGAAGTGCTCTGTAGCCGCGTGGCGGCTGCCTGCTACCGCCGCGATCCGACCAGCATAGGGGGCGAGGTCCGGTTCCGCCGCGACAATGCCATCCAGCGCATCATGGACCCATTTCACTGTGTCGGCGAAAAAGGAGAAGACCAGGACCTTGCGCTTGTCTCTTGCTTCGTCGGCTTCGACGGCTTCCTCGGCCGCTTGGCGAGCAATCGTTCTCAGCTCATCCCGCAGGGCATACAGCTTGGGGTCGTTCTCCGGGGTGATCTTGCCGGCTTCTGCTGCCAGATCGGCCAGAATATGGCGGTCGTGCTCCACATCGGCGCGCAACCGGGCAACGTCGAAAAGGGCGGCGTCCTGCGCTTCCCCGCTTTGCTCCAGAAGCTCGTCGAAGCCCAGCTCGTCCGTAGCGTCCAATTCCCGCAGGAATGCGGTGTTGATCACCTTCCCCTGGTCCAGCGCCTGGAGGAAAGCATCATGCTCTGTCAGCATCCGAGTGAGGCTGAGATAGAATGCGCGGGCGGACGACTCGAACCGCTTCAACAGTCCGGAACGCAGCAGTCCGGCGGCCAGTTCAGCCGACTGGGGATCATCCGGATCGGGGTCCAGCATGTAGGCTCCCGGCGCGTAGCGAGCAAAGGCCAGGAGGTCCGCGCCATTCTCCGGGTCCAGGGCATCGGATACCTTGTCGAAGAAGCCAGGCAGCACGTCGTCAAGCCGGTAGCGTACGGTGATCGCCTGCGGCTTGGGGAAGACGATGGGTTGCATCCTCCCGTCCGGACCTTTGATCATCTCCCCGGAATAGTGCCGCTTCACGAAGGCGCGGGTGCGCTTGACCGTCACTGCGTCGATGATCGGGTATAGATAGTCCGGGTTCAGATTGGCCGGGTCGGTGCGGCTGGCGGTCCTGAACCGCTCCTGCACGGAGATGATGCCCCTGTCCGCCAGGGCGCTATCTTGGCGCAGGAAGAAGCGCATCAGGTGGAACAGGTCCCACAGGCTGTTATTGACCGGGGTCGCTGTCAGCAGCACCAGATTCCGCCCACGTGCGAACATTAGCCTGCGCAACACCGCAGCACGATATGGGCTGTCCGGGTTTCGGTAGTTGTGTGCCTCGTCTACGATGACCAGTTGATAATCGTCCACCGGGTAATCCAGATGCCGCTGGTCGGCCAGCGGGCGGCGCGGGTCGGCGAGTTGGATTTCCCGGCCTAGCTGGTCAAAGGACACCACCTCTACGCGGCGGCTGGTGCCGAAGTCGCTCAGGAACTTTTTCCAGGTCGTGTCGCGCAGCACGGCCGGGCAGACCAGCAGCACCCGTTGTCGTTGCTCGGCAAAGGCGGTCATGATGGCGCCGGCAATGAAGGTCTTGCCGAGGCCGACCTCGTCCGCGATGATCACACCGCCGTACTGCTTCAGTATGCGGTTGGCCCGCCAGACGCCATGCTTTTGGAAGGCGGTCAGCGGAATAATCCCGCCTTCTTCCTCAATCTCAAGTTCCAGTTCTTCGCCGTAGAGCTGCCAAAGCACGCGCAGAAGAATCTGCCACGGAGTGAAGGGCCCCTCCGCCTCCTCGAACAGTTCGGCCAGATCGATGGGTACGCCGTCCTGCCACAGGCGCTCATACCATTGCATGGCGCGGGCCGTGCCAGGCGGGTCCCAGCGCCCCAGGTTCAGTTCCAGGTTCCGCTCCAGCCCCGCGCGGGTGAGATTGGATGAGCCGGCGATGAACCCGCCATTCCAGCCATTGAGGATATAGGCCTTGGCGTGCAGGAAGGCACGCTCATACCGGCGCGTCTCCATCTTGCCCGACCGCAGAAGTTCCACCAGCTTGCGCAGATGGGCGGCGGTGGCGGGGGTGAAGGGCATGCGATCCCGCTCCCGTCGCATCCCCTGACGCACCTGTTCCAGCCCCTCCCGCACCAGCTCCCGCTCGAACGCCGCGCGCGGCTTGTCGCCCGGTTTACGTTCGGGGTGCAGCGGTTCCGGCGGCGGTTCCGCCCCGATCAGCAGCCGTACCTTGGGCGCCGCCTCCAACGCCGCGGCCAGGGCTGCGAAGCCGGCCGGGCTGAAAAAAGCGGTGGCAATGCACACTTCTTCATAGGTGTCCGGCTGGTAAGCAAAGCCCCCGCCCGGCCCCTCCGGCACGGCGAGCGCCGTCTTCAGTGCGGCCAGAAGAGTGTTGCCGTCGAAATGGTCGATGAAGTCCGGCTTGTCACTCATACCGACACCTTGGTGGCCAGACGGTGGAAGTGCTTGAGCGTCCGCTTTAGCCGGTCCTCATAGTCCCAGCCTTCGTGGAACGTCTCGTAGATGTGGGTGAACTGGGTGGCAGACAGGCCGTAGAGGTGAGCCACCACAGCATCCAGTTCTTCGATCAGGTCCTGCTTCACGTCGGCCTCAAGCTGTCCCCACTCGACACCCACGGCCACGGCCCAATTCTTAAACCGCTCATCCGGGCAGGCCAGCCGTCCGGCAATCTGTACAGTGCGTAACCACAGCGGGTTCGAACGTTCCGGGCGGGGAATAGGGAAGGGGTTGAGGATGAAATAGGTGAGATTCACTTCAACAAAGCGACGTGCGTACCAGTCTAGCGGTATGGAGCATAGGATCCCCAATAAATAGGCTTGGTCATTTTCATCGCCTCGCGGCCAATGAAAAAAAGGAGCCTTGTGAGTCAAAAACACCCCACCAGGCAAAAGAGCTGCCCTAACCGTTCTGCTGTCAGTGCCCCGAGTTACATCACGGAATGCAATTCTTGGCCTGTAACATGGAAGAGTTTTTGCGTCGCGAGAGTATTCAAGGGAAAACTCAGTGTGAACTGAGTCTCTTGCGCCTTTTGCGCTTCGAAGGCGCTTGGCATAGAGATGTTTTGTTGCATCATTCGGATTGGCCCAACCATAAACTTCGCCGCGGTCGGACTGCCAAATATCGAAGCTCTCGCCACCCAAAACCGGCCAATATCCCTGCGGCCGTTCTTTCGTAAATTCCATCAGTGGCTTGTCAATCGTTCCATGCAATTCCGTGTCTGGACGCGCGCGCCATGACTTTCCATCATTCGCGCCCAGCCACGGTGATTTTCGGAGCTGGGCAAAAATCTCAATAGATTCATCGGTCGGCAACAAGGGGAGGCTGGCCGAATCGGTCCAAGACAGAACATCACAGCTCTTGAATGCTGCTCTGGTTTTTGACCGACCACGGAGATAAGAGCTCATAGAGCTGTAGGGGCCTGATAGAATAATTGAGTGCTCCAGAGGGGAGCCCTTTTGGAAAATGCACAGACCCATGGTGTATTGTGGATGTATTTCAAAAAACCATGTACCCTTGTTCACGAACGTTGCAACTGATACCTGGCGAGCATCTGAGAAGAGACGCTGTCTGAGAATGCTCGAGCCTTTTGCAGAAAGAGCGCTTCTAGGCAATACTACCGCTACATAGCCTGAAGCTTCCGCTGCGAGCTGCCAGAAACGCCAGAAGAACGCTTTGTATAGGTCAGGATCACCGGTACCCATTCCCGGATAAAAACCGGCGGTCAGGACAGTGCGCTCACGTTCGGCCTGGAGAACCTCCTCAGCATACTGTGAAATCAGGTCTGGACGATTCTTGCGGTACTTTTTCTTTTCTGCTTCCTGGTCCGTTTGATTGAGCCCGCGAAGTCCTGGGAAGTGCCGGGCCCAGAATGCATGTTCCTCGACTTTCACCTTCTCCCACGGCGGGTTGCCGACGATCACGTCGAAGCCGGGGCGTCGGCGCAGGAAGACCTCGGGGAAGCGGTCTGGGAAGTGGAAGATGTCCAACCCCTTCAGGACGTCGCGCGCCTCGCGCAGCACCGCACTGCCGTGAATGGTCTTGCGCAGCTCGTTCCACTGGCCATACTGAAACTTGATTCGGTCGGGGGCGACCTTCTCCGCCACGATGATATCGAACAAGGCGCGTGCCTCGTTCGCCAGCAGCCGGGCTTCCTGCATGGCTTCACGCCCGGCCTCGATGTCCTTGGGTGTCAGGTCAGTGATCCTGGCCAGCCGTTTTAGCGGCTCCTTCGTGGTACCCAGCAGGTTTTCCGCATCTACTGGGAACAGGCCAATGCCTTCTTCGGCGAAACGTTCCTTTACCTGCTCGATGGTAGCGATGCCCACCAGGGCATTGCCGGTGACCAGCGTGTGGTCCAGCAGCGACAATGGCAGGCCGGGCACAAAGGTATGGATCCAGATGGACAGGCGTGCAAGCTGGACCGACAGCGGGTTCAGGTCCACGCCGTAAATGCAGCGCCTCGCCACCAACCGGCGCAGAAGCACCATGTCCTCGATCGCCGGCGGGCTGACTCCGACCTTGGTCAGCTCCTTCTCCGCCGCTTGGCGCAACTGGTCCAATTCCCGCCGGACGCCGGGCAGGTCCCGCTTGGACAGATAGCGGGACAGTGCCCGTTCGATCCGGTCCACCGCGCTGACTAGGAAATGCCCGCTGCCCATGCTGATGTCGGCGACGCGGAAATCGAAGAAGGCTTCGGCCGCGTCGGTTTCGTCCATCGCGTCCAGCCGTTTCAGCTGCTCCGCCAGCGCCGACTCCAGCGCCTCATCCAGAAGGTGGTCCACGGCAAAGGCGGGGGTGAAATAGCTGCCGGATGCCTTGCGGGCGCCGGACCGGTTGTGCAGATAGATCTGTCCTTTGGCCACCTCGATCTTCAGGGGCTTCCTGCCCTTGCCCTGGTTGGCCGGGACATAGACTTGCGCCTTCTTCTCCGTCTTCAGGGCGAGGTCGCGGTCGGCCACCGCCAGCTCGGATTCCAGCAGTCCCTCGTAGATCGTGCCAAACTCCCGTACGCCCAGTGTCCGGAAGTCCACCGGGCCGTAGCTGCCGTCGGCCTCCGCCGCCTCGATGGTCAGAAGGGCGCGCAACGCGGGGCCGAAATGCGCGTTATCGATGCTGATTTTTGCTAACTTCGCGCCGGCCTTGGACACCTTGTCATCACTGCTAAACAGACCGCCATTGTATGCCGGAACACCCAAGCTCGGCGCACCTTTGGATACGGCCTCGAACAGGATTTTGGTTTCCTGCCATAACCGATCGCCCGGTTCGAACGGCTGCTCGACGGTGCGGACCAACTCCTTCGCCCGCGTCTTAAGCGCGCGGTGGTCGTAGGCATCGTTGCTGCGGTAGGGCAGCAGGCCACGATCCTCCGCATAGGCGATGAACAGTAGCCGGAACAGCACGGTCAGCGCCATCTCATAGGTCAGGCGCAGATCATCCACGGTGGGGCTGGTCAGATTGCGGGCTTTGACCACCCCCGCTGCGAGCTGCGGCACAACCGTCTCGTAGATGCGCTCCCGCAGACGGACAGCCAGGTCATCCGCGAACTCCTTAGAGGTTTGGAGAAGCTGCTCGAGCGACCCACCGGGGGACAGCGCGTCCGACGACATCAGCAGCCAAACGAGGCCCACGTCGGCCTCGCGCAATTGGTCGACGTCGATCTCCACAAAGGTATTGATCAAGCCGCGGCGACCGACGCCAACCGTCAGGTCCGTTGGCGACAGGCGGATCTTTGTGCCCTTGACCAACATGACCCAAGGGAGATTGTTCTCCACTGCCAGGTTCATGGCGAAGCTGAGTGGAGAATGGGACTGGAACCTTGCGGCGCCGCCCTCCGGCGTTTCAGTCTGGTCCAGCAGCACGGCTACCGCCCGCTTCCGATCGCCGGTGATAAGCACCTTGGCGAGACTGCCTAGTGACCCAACTTTGAAGCCGAGGACCTTGAGCAGCGCCTCACTCTTGTGACCAACGACGCGGCGAGCTTGGGCAACGGCGGTGGGCCAGTCGTGACGCTGATGGGCGCCCTTCGCCAGTTCATGGAAACTCAGCAGCCCTTCGTTCCGCACGCCGGGCAGCTTGGCTTCCAGCGCGCTTAACGACTCGGTCAGATAGCGAAGGGCCGTATGCCGATCCGGCTGCTCGATAGCACGTAGGAACAGAAGGTCGGCCTGTTGGCGGTCCAAGCCCTCTCGCACCGGCGGATCGTCGCCCACCGGCCCGCAAACCATCACCGATTCTTCATGATAGATCGCCACCAGCAGAGGAATTGCTCGGCCTCCATGGCGGCGCTTCCATATGTCCTTGATCTGCTGCTTGCTTGGTTCCCGCCGTGCTTCGAGTAGGAGGATTTCCAGCGCTTGGCTGCCCTGGCCCGTCGCCAGTCCCAACTGCGCAAGGTCCGGTGGAAGCGTGATGTCGATCTGTCTCAGGACAACTTCATCCAGCAGCGACGACATAATTGCTCCCCTTTACGCCAGCCCGATTAGGATCTTCCCCTTTCGCGCGATCCCCAAATTCGTATACTACCCGCATAGGTCGTTGCAATTGAGAACAATGGTTCGTGGGCGGCTTGCTGCGGCTGATAGGGCAATGCCCAGCGAGCATGTGATTGGCCTGACGGATTGATCGGGAGCGGTGAAATGTCGACGATACCCGGAAGGGGAGCAGTTATAGATGCAACTGACGCTCTGGTTGATGCGCTTGATGCGGAGCTCAAAGCGTTGCATCAGCAAGGTGCCGACGATCTGTCTGCGGGACGTTTGTCAAAGGTTCGTGACGTGCTGGACCGGATTGAGCGCGTCCAGGTGATCCGAAACCGCGTGGTGCAAGATCGAGATGACCTGCTTACGTTGTATCCGCCGGCCAGTCCTGAAGAACTGGACCTACCGGATGAGAGCTTTAATTGTGAATCTCACCGTCAGGACCGGACGAATCAATCCGTTTTGAACCAACAACGCGAATGGATTGTCGATGCGATCTCTGCCAGATTTGGCGCAACCTTGAAGCGTCAACGGCAAGCAATGTTTCTGGACGACCGCATTGGTGTCCGCGTGGTCTGCACCATATCGAAAGAGTACGGAAACGGCCGCCCCTTTTGGTATGCGTTCCATCCAAAATGGGGCGATTTTCTGCGAGCAGCGCCCAACGGCATTCTGGCGCTTGGCATGATGGAGCGAGACGTATTTGTCAGCCTGCCACATGCGATAATCGAGGAAAATTTAGACAAGCTGCACCGGACGGAACGTCCAGATGGCAGCAGCTATTGGCATCTCCATATCTCGGAGCCCGAACTGGGGCGTTTCCGTTTGGCATTGCCCAAGGCGGGCGGCCATCTTGAACTCATATCCTATGCCCAAAAGCTGAGCTGAACCCTGCGCAGCGCGTACGCATCGCATTCAACTACCTTCGCTGCTCGCCCCCCCCACGCAGTAATCGGCTCACGCCTTCATCAACTTGCGGCGCTCTTCCAGCAAGTCGAAGTGGCGAAAGGTCGCCACCACATTGTTCTTGAGTGTATGGGCGAAGCGGCTTCCGACGCCTCGCCGCGGATCGGCCCCAATGCCCTTATGGAATCTCTCGCCGGTGTCCAACGTAGACGCCGTTGCCTCCTTCAACGTCGCAACGCGACGACGTTCCCGTCCTCCAGTCCCAGCTTGGGGGCGGCGGCCTCGATCATCTGGCGCCGGGCAAGCTTGGTGAACTTCCCATAGTGCCGCTCGATCATGGTAACGGACGTGCCCAGGTTCTCGGCGAGTAGCTGGACGTTCATCCCGGCCATCAGGGCCTGTGAGGCATAAGTGTGCCGCAGGGAGTAGAAGACGGTATCAGGGTCAAGCTCGGCATCGTCCACAGCGGCGGCCATGGGGCGGTGATGATCGTCCTTTGCCCAGGGCGATCCATCATCACGGACGAACAGCAGATCGTCCGGCTTGCGGCCAGCGGTGATCCTTTCGAGGAAGCGCACGCCTTCCGTGGTGAGAACCACATCGCGCTCTCCCGTCTTGCCGCTGGGGACATGTAGTGTGCTGGTTTCGGCATGGAAATCGGACACGCGCATGGCTTTCAACTCACCAGCTCGGCAGCCGGTCAGCAGAGCGCCGGTCACCAGACGCTTGAACCCCCCGGTGGTCTTGTTCAGCAGGCGGGTGATCTGCGTCCCATCCAGATGGACCTTCCGGGCCTCGCCCACGGCTTCGAAAGGCTTGAGAAACCGCCATGCCCGGTCATCTGTAATCCCATTCTTCGGGTCGAGCATGAGCCGGTTGAGCGCAGCCTTCAGATAATTCAGCAGGCGATTGGCGGTATCTTTGCTGCGCCGCTCGGCATCGGGATCGTCTTCGTCCTGGCGCACGAGTCTGTTGCGCCACGCTTCCAGCTCCGTGAGTGTCAGTTCGGCAACCGCCTTTTCGCCCAAGTTGGGAATGACGTGCTTGTTGAGCCGCTGTTCGGCGTCCTTCGCAGTCTTGGCTTCGGCTTTGAGATAGGCGACGTACCGCCGGCATGCCTCGGCGACGGTGATCGGCGCGCTGATCCCATGTCCGGCCTGTTCAGCAGCTTTTGTTTGGAACCATTCGCGAGCCTTATCCTGCCCTTGGATGAAGGTCAGGGCAGCAGCCCCCTCGACGTGGTCATCGGCAGGTCCGAGAGACTGGTAGTGCTGCTTGCCTTCCTTGTCCCGCCAGCGGGCCACCCAGGTTCCGGCGCGGGCACCTTTCCGGTAGCCGATAGCGCACCCCTCGGCCATGACGGCCCAATAGGGTTCGCGGCGCTCCGCCAGCTTCGCTCGTGCTGTCCGGGTATCGAGCTTCGGGTTCCGTACAGACCGCGCCATTGCCCCCTCCGTCATCGCCGTAGTGCGGCGGTTAGCCACGTACGGAAAATATACGGAAAGAGCATTCCCGGAAAGGGGCGAACGATGGAGAGCATCTATCGTTGAAAAGCAATCGGTTAGGTTATGCGCTGGCGTCCGATAATGTGTGGAATTGAGGCAAAAAACGCCCTTTCACGGCGGCGACAGGGGTTCGAATCCCCTTGGGGACGCCACTCTCCTTGAGTGTGTGGCTAAGGAATTGAAAAAGGCTCAGCTTACCGGCTGGGCCTTTTTGGTTTTCACACCGATTATCCACACAGGCCCGGACCTTGACGCCAAAGTTCCCAGGCCGAAACCTGAGTGCAATCTGAACTGAACCGCGCTGATTTTTCCGAAGGCCGGTTTGGTTGAAACACGCCATCATTCAACGGCCTTGGTCAGACGCTCGGTGTACCGGACCGCAACGCGATGACGGCGATCATGTCTTGAACGGGTGGTCACGCTCCGTCAGGGCGAAACAGGCCGATGCCTTGAGCGGGATCTCGTTCGTCTGGCGCGGTTCCCGAACCCCACGTTCCAGCGCCTTGATCCGCTCCTGCTCGTACGCCGTTGACTGAAATCCATCCTCGGTCAGATGCGATGACCCTGCCCCCGCCGTTAGTAGGGTTTCGCGCTGTGATGAAAACGGGTTAAGATGCTCCTCTTCAGCGCGGCGGGGAGGGTACGTGGACTTGCAGGTGCACAGCGAGCGACAGAACGACACCGGACGGTTGCGTTCGTCGGCGCCCGCTCGGCCTGTGTTCGCCGCGCTCGATCTTGGCACCAACAACTGCCGCCTGCTGATCGCGAAGGCCATTCCCGGCGGATTTCGCGTCATCGACGCCTTTTCCCGCATCGTCCGGCTGGGCGAAGGGCTGACCCGCAACGAGCGCCTGGCCGATTCCGCGATGGAGCGCACCATTGCCGCGCTCCGGATCTGCGGCGCGAAGATCGAGCGGCGCGGGGTCACAGCCGCCCGCGCCGTGGCGACGGAAGCCTGCCGCCGCGCCCGGAACTGCAACGAGTTCATCGACACGGTCGAACGCGAAACCGGCATCGCCATCGAGATCATCTCCAGCCAGGAGGAAGGGCGCCTCGCGCTGGCCGGCTGCGCCTCACTGCTCGACCCGCAGGTTCCCTACGCGGTGGTGTTCGACATCGGCGGCGGCTCGACGGAATTGATGTGGCTGGCCCTGGAACCCGGCCGGTCGCCGCGCATTCTCGACCAGACCTCGATCCGGTGCGGCGTCATCGGTCTGACCGAGCAGTTCGGCGGCCCGCACGTCACGCCGGCCATGTACGCCGACATGCTGGAGGCCGTGTCCTCCGCCATAGCCCCGTTCGAGGCGCGCAACCGCATCCGCGAGCGGGTGGGGGCGGGGCAGGTGCAGATGCTGGGCACCTCCGGCACGGTGACGACGCTCGCCGGGGTGCATCTGGGCCTGTGCCGTTACGACCGGCGGGCCGTGGACGGCAGCTTTTTGCGCACCGATCACGCCCGCGCCGTCATAAACCGGCTCGTGACGCTGGACTTCGACGGCCGGGCACGGCATCCCTGCATCGGGCAGGACCGCGCCGATCTGGTCGTCGCCGGCTGCGCGGTGCTGGAAGCGCTCTGCGACTGTTGGCCGGTGGAGCGGCTGCGCATCGCCGATCGCGGCTTGCGCGAAGGGATTCTGGTCGAGTTGATCGGTTCGAACTGATCGGAACGATTCACTCGGCCGGGCTACGTATTTAAGGACTTGTGAGATCATGGCTGGAAAGACCCCGTCCTCCTCGAAGCCGGGCGGACGCCAGGCAACCGTTCGCGTGAAGACGAAGGCCAAGCGCTCGACCTCTTCGGCGCGCTGGCTGGAGCGGCACCTCAACGACCCGTATGTGCACGAGGCGACGAAGCGCGGCTATCGCTCGCGCGCCGCCTTCAAGCTGTTGCAGCTCGACGAGAAGTTCCGCCTGCTCGGCCCCGGCAAGCGGGTCGTGGACCTCGGCGCGGCCCCCGGCGGCTGGACGCAGATCGCCGTGGACAAGGTGCAGACCTCCAAGGACAACTGGAAGGTCGTCGGGCTCGACATCCTGCCCATGGACCCGGTCCCCGGCGCCGTCACCATGCAGGCCGACTTCCTGGAGGAGGGCGCCGCCGACCGTCTGAAGGAGGCGCTGGGCGGTTCCGCCGACATCGTGCTGAGCGACATGGCCGCCCCCACCACCGGCCATCAGGCGACCGACCATCTGCGCATCATGGCGTTGGCCGAAGCCGCCTACGACTTCGCGGAGGAGGTTCTGGCCCCCGGCGGCGCCTTCGTGGCGAAGCTGTTCCAGGGCGGTGCCGAAAAGTCCCTTCTGGAGCGGCTGAAGCGCGATTTCACGGCGGTTCGCCATGCCAAGCCGCCGGCCAGCCGGGCGGAATCCTCCGAGACGTATGTCGTCGCCATCGGTTTCCGTGGCGGAAACGTGAACGACTAAAGGTTGACGGCGTACGCGCAGGTCATGGCTGGCCTGCGCGTACGCCGTTCATAACACGACACTTTGTGGTAGAGGCGCCTTCACAAGCCCACGGTCTTGTGTATAGTGCGCCAAATTTTTTCCGGCCACTTTTTCCCGGGAGTCCGACGATGGCCCGCTCCACCACCATTCGCGAAGCCCTCACCTTCGACGATGTCCTCCTGGTTCCGGCCGAGAGCGCCGTCCTGCCGAACGAGGTGGACACCCGGACCCGGCTGACCAAGTCCATTGAGTTGGGCATTCCGCTGATGTCCTCGGCGATGGACACGGTGACCGAGAGCAGCCTCGCCATCGCCATGGCCCAGGCCGGCGGCATCGGCGTGATCCACCGCAACCTGACCATCGAGCAGCAGGCCGAGGAGGTCCGCAAGGTCAAGCGGTACGAGTCCGGCATGGTGGTCAACCCGATCACCATCACCCCCAGCGCCACGCTGGCCGACGCGCTGCAACTGATGGCCGACTACCGCATTTCCGGCATTCCGGTGGTGGAAAGCCGCGACGCGCTGGGCAGCGGCAAGCTGATCGGCATCCTGACCAACCGCGACGTGCGCTTCGCCAACGACCCCAAGCAGCCGGTCAGCGAGCTGATGACCAAGGAACTGGTCACGGTGCGCGAGGGCGTCAGCCAGGACGAGGCCAAGCGCCTGCTGCACCACCACCGCATCGAGAAGCTGCTGGTGGTGGACGAGGATCACCGCTGCATCGGCCTCGTCACCGTGAAGGACATCGAGAAGGCGCAGGCCTACCCGAACGCCTGCAAGGACAGCCGGGGTCGTCTGCGCGTCGCCGCCGCCACCGGCACCGGTCCGGACGGACTGAAGCGCGCCGAGGCGCTGTTCGACGCGGGCGTGGACGTTCTGGTGGTGGACACCGCGCACGGCCATTCGCTGAAGGTGCTGGATCAGGTCCGCGCCGCGCGCAACATGTCCAACTACACCCAGGTGATCGCCGGCAACGTGGCGACCGGCGAGGCTGCCAAGGCGCTGATCGACGCGGGTGCCGACGCCATCAAGGTCGGCATCGGTCCGGGCTCCATCTGCACGACCCGCATCATCGCGGGCGTCGGCGTGCCGCAGCTGACCGCGATCATGGACGTCGTGAACGAGTGCGAGAAGCACGGAATTCCGGTGATCGCCGACGGCGGCATCAAGTTCTCGGGCGACCTCGCCAAGG
>JAEZID010000138.1 GCA_023416195.1 Pseudomonadota bacterium
GATGGCCGTCGATCAGGCGGATGACCTCGCCGAAGGTGATGTCCGAGGCCGGGCGGGCCAGCCGGTAGCCGCCGCTCTTGCCGCGCTTGGCGAACAGCAGCCCGTGCTTGCGCAACTCCACCAGGATGGCTTCCAGGAACTTGCGCGGAATGTTCTCGCGCTCCGCGATGTCGGCGATCAGCACAAGCTCGTCGTCCGTCCGCTCGGCCAGCATGATCAGCGCGCGCAGGGCATATTTGGCTTTTTGCGACAGCATTCTGGAAGAACCCGCTCCTGGCGGCGGCTTTGGGGATTCACGGTCGATACCCCTTTACGCCGGGATGATTAATAAATGGTGCCGAACCTTGCCCGGTGTCATCCCGGCGCGTAAGGTCCGGCAACCGCCCCGCAAACGCTCCGCAAGACAAAGGTTCCGGCATGCAGACCATCATCGTTCCGGTCACCCCGTTCCAGCAGAACTGTACGGTGCTCTGGTGCCCCGAGACGATGAAGGGCGCCGTCGTCGATCCCGGCGGGGACATCGACCGCATCCTGCGCGCCGCCGAATCGAAGGGCGTGACGCTGGAAAAGATTCTGGTCACCCACGGCCACATCGACCACGCGGGCGGCGTTGCCGACCTCGCCGCGCGCCTGCGCCTGCCCATCGAGGGGCCGCACCGCGACGACCAGTTCTGGATCGACGGCATGCCGATGCAGAGCCAGATGTTCGGCTTCCCCCCCGTCCAGTCCTTCACCCCCGACCGCTGGCTGGAACAGGGCGATGCGGTGACGGTGGGCAACCTGACCCTGGACGTTCATCACTGCCCCGGCCACACGCCCGGCCATGTGGTGTTCGTGCATGGCCCGAGCAAGCTGGCCATCGTCGGCGACGTGCTGTTCCAGGGGTCCATCGGCCGCACCGACTTCCCCAAGGGCAATCACGGCGACCTGATCGCCTCGATCAAGGACAAGCTGCTGCCGCTGGGCGACGACATCACCTTCATCCCCGGCCACGGCCCGACCTCCACCTTCGGCGAGGAGCGACTCTACAATCCCTTTCTGAACGATTGACACGTTCGGCCCCGATTCGGTTCCACGAAAGTCAGGCCGGCCCCCGATTCGCCGTCGGAGCCGGCCTTTTCGCATCCGGCCGTCCACAGGGGGAGTGAGTCTTCCCGCGTAATCTGGTGCGCGAAATGCGTAGTCTTGTGGTTGCGACTCGGATTTTCCCGCGTAGTTTGGTGGCACAAGCTAATAACTTAAGACTCAACTAGCTACTAATAGCTTCCACCACAAGAATACGCGTTGACGCCGGGACCTTAACCAAACCAGAGTCGTTTCACGCTCAACGGACATCGACGGTTTGCGGGGTCGGCCATGGCTGAGATCCACCAGCTCATCATCCAGCATGGGCGCGAGCGCGCCCGCGAACTGGTTCCGCGCGACCAGCGCCCGCTGGTCGATGCCGCCGCCGCCGTGCTGGCCGACGAATCGCGGGCGATGGGCATCACCTACAGCGGTTTCTGCCTGACCGCCCTGCCGCACAAGCGCATTCCCGACGATCAGACCTGGCGGCGCGACGGCCACCGCGTGACGCTGGTGGTGCAGCCGGGCGTGCTGCTGATCGGCGGCAAGGAGAAGATGTTCGGCGTGCCCTACGGCAGCCGCGCGCGCCTGATCATGCTGTACCTGCAAACCCGCGCCCTGCAATCCAACAGCCGCGAGGTGGAGCTGGGCGCCTCCATGCGCGACTGGATGAGCCGGATGAACGTGTCCACCGGCGGCCAGTCCTACCGGGACGTGAAGGAGCAGTGCAACCGCCTGTCCGCCTGCCACCTGACCTTCTTCTGGGACGAGCCGGAAACGCGCGGGCGCGGCAGCAAGTTCGCCAAGGACAGCATCGTCGTCGGCGGCCTGACCTTCACCGAGGAGGACGACCGCCAGGGATCGCTGTGGGAAGAGCGGGTGCTGCTGTCGGAAAGCTTCTTCAAGTCGCTGCGCGAGCATCCGGTGCCGGTGCTGGAATCGGCGATCCGCGAGATTTCCAGCAAGTCCATGGCCATCGACGTCTACATCTGGCTGGCCTACCGCCTGCATTCGCTGAGCGAGCCGACCAGGGTGTCCTGGCAGTCGCTCTACGCGCAGTTCGGCGCCGGCTACGATGAGATCCGCCACTTCAAGACCCGCTTCCCGGAAACCCTGCGCGTCGCCCTGAACGTCTATCCGGAAGCCAAGGTCGAGGTGAACCGGGAGGGCATGGTGATGCACCCGTCGCTTCCCCCGGTGGCGTCGGACCGCCGTCAGGCGGCGCTGATCGGGATGTGATACCGAAGGCGTTTGATGGAAGCCATCAAACGCCTTCGGTTAAAACCCGACAGCACTTTGCGCAGTAAAGTGCGAGAGGGGCATACGGCCGGCCGAACATGAACCATTCATGCGCCGGCCGTATGACGCTTCCACCAGAATACGCGCGGAAAACCCTTTAAAAACAAGAGCCTCCACAAAACTACGCACGGCGGCCGGGCAGCCTCCCCCGGTCGCCGTTTTTCTGTGCGCTTACGGAGGGCGCTCTGGAAGGGCGCAGAGGCGCGGACGTAGGGGGCGCATGAACAGCCCAAGTGTCCCGCCACCTCTCCATCGTCATTCCCGCCTTCGCGGGGATGACGGTGAGGGAAGGGGAGGGCTCCAGGAACAATGTTCCACCGGAAAGCTGTGTGTCTTCGTCGGGATGAGAGATCCCGCATTGAATCAACGGCTTCCACAAGAATACGCGGCCTCCGGCTTCCACAAGACTACGCACCGGCGACTCGGTCTCCACAAGATTACGAATCGGGGCGGCCTCGCACACCGCCATCCCCCACGCTCTCCACAAGATTACGAATCGCCCGTTCCACAAGACTACGCACGGGATGCGTAATCTTGTGGCAACGCTTCCGCCTGCTCAGGTCTCGATGGCGAGGGTGAGCGGCGGCGGGTTGGCGAGCGTCTGGTAGACGACGCAATAGCGCTCGGTCAGCTTGGTCAGGGTGGCGATGCGCTCGGGCGGTTCGTCGGTGTCGAGGTCGAAGCGCAGGCGGATGGCGCGGAACCCCACGGGGGCGTCCTTCGCCACGCCCAGCGTGCCGCGAAAGTCCAGATCGCCTTCCGCCGACACGGTGCCGCCGCGCAGGTTGAACTCCAGCGCCGTGGCGACCGCCTTCAGCGTCACGCCGGCGCAGGCGACCAGCGCTTCCAGCAGCATGTCGCCGGAACAGGCCTGGGTGCCCGGCCCGCCGGTCGCCGGGTGCAGCCCCGCTTCGACCAGAGCGCGGCCGGTGTCCACCTTGCAGGCGATGCCGGTGCCGTCCAAAGCCCCCTTGGCCTTCAGGGTCACGACCGCCGAATCGGGGTTTTCCTTGTATTGGTCCTTCAGCGGCGCCTGAAGCGCGCGCAGATCCTGTGCGTCCATGCCCTCGCGTTTCCTCTCGGTTGATTGATTGTGGCGATGGAAGCATGGCCCGCGCCGTCCGCTTCGGCAATCCCCATGGCCGGCCGTTTTCATTTTCCGGCTTGATATGCTCGTGAAGAGCATTTACGGTTTTGCTCAGTGCGAGCATTAAGGAAACGAGCCATGCCGGACAGCTACACCCCCGACATCGCCGAGGCGACCCGGCCGATCTACGAGCGCGTGAAGCGCGTGATCCCGGCGGTGGAATGGCCGTTCCACGCCCCGCTGGTGCACGAGATCAACCGCCTGAAGCGGGAGCGCAACGCGGTCGTGCTCGCCCACAACTACCAGACGCCGGAGATCTTCCACGGCGTGGCCGACATCGTCGGCGACAGCCTCGCGCTGGCCGCCAGGGCGACGGAGACCGACGCGGACGTGATCGTGCTGGCCGGCGTCCATTTCATGGCGGAGACGGCGAAACTGCTGAATCCGGCCAAGACGGTGCTGATTCCGGACGCGGGCGCCGGCTGCTCGCTGGCCGAATCGATCACCGCCGCCGACGTGCGGCTGCTGCGGGAACGCTGGCCCGGCGTGCCGGTGGTCGCCTACGTCAACACCTCGGCCGAGGTGAAGGCGGAGGTGGACATCTGCTGCACCTCGGGCAACGCGGTGGAGGTGGTGGAATCGCTGGGCGTGCCGCGCGTCATCATGCTGCCCGACGAATATCTGGCGAAATACGTCGCCACCCAGACCAGCGTCGAGATCATCGCTTGGAAGGGCCATTGCGAGGTGCACGAACGCTTCACCGGCGACGAGATTCGGGAGTTCCGTGGCCGTTTCGACGATCTGGTCGTCATCGCCCATCCGGAATGCCCGCCGGACGTTCTGGAGGCCGCCGATTTCGTCGGATCCACCGCCCGGATGATCGACTTCGTGGCCAGCCAGCGCCCGCCGCGCGTGCTGATGGTGACCGAATGCTCGATGAGCGACAACGTCGCCGCCGCCTCCCCGGACACGGAATTCGTGCGGCCCTGCAACCTGTGCCCGCACATGAAGAAGATCACGCTGGCGAACATCCTGGAATCCTTGCGCACGCTGGAGCCGCGCGTGGAGATCGCCCCGGAGCTGGCCGAACGCGCCCGCCGTTCGGTCGAGCGCATGCTGGCCGTGAAGCCCCGGTAGGCGTGGCATGGCAAATGTCCCCTACACCGTCCGCGACGCGGAGGTGGTCGTCATCGGTTCCGGCCTCGCCGGGCTGACGACGGCGCTGAATTTGATACCGACACCCGTGACGTTGCTGACCAAGACGGCCGATCTGCCGGGTGGGTCCAGTCCGCACGCCCAGGGCGGCATCGCCGCCGCCATCGGCCCCGGCGACCGGCCGGAGG
>JAEZID010000352.1 GCA_023416195.1 Pseudomonadota bacterium
GACCAGACGGTCGCTGGCCGCTTCCAGCTGTTCCTCCAGCACCTGCATGACGCGGGTGCGCCCCAGGCCGGGCGGGATCGGCGGCAGGAATTCCACCACCACGGTGCCCGGCCGCTTGATGAAGCTGTGCCGCGCCCAGTAGAGCCCGGCGTTCAGCGCCATCGGCACGATGGGGATGTCCAGGCTGTTGTACAGCACGCCCACGCCGATGCGATAGGGGCGGTAAGCGCCGACGGCGACCCGCGTTCCCTGCGGGAAGATGACGATGGGGCGGCCCTGGTCGCGCACTGGCCTGGCGTTCCTCACCATTGAGGCGACTGCCCGGCCACCGGCGCCCCGGTCCACCGCGATCATCTTGGACTTGGCGGCGTACCAGCCCCAGATGGGGATCCACGTCAGCTCCCGCTTCAGGATGATCGCGGGATCGTTCACCAGCAGGTGGAGCTTCATCGTCTCCCACGCCGACTGGTGCTTGGCGGCCAGGATGAAGGAGCCGGACGCCGGCACATGCTCGCGCCCGCGCACCTCGTAGCGGATGCCGACGACGGTCCGCTCCAGCCACGCGACGGACCGGAAATACCAGGTGATCGCGCTCATCATGGCCGTCCGGGGCATCAGCAGCGTCGGCAGCAGCCCGATGCAGACGATGGCCGTCCAGACGTGGAACGCGATGTTGAAGACGAGGGAGCGCAGGAAGATCATGCGGCGGAACTTGTCAGGATTCGAGGAGCTTCTCAAGCTGATAGCGGAGCAGGGTCAGCAGGTACTTGTTGTACTCGTTGACCAGCAGGTTCGCGGTGCCCGGCCACAGCCACCAGTCGTTCAGATGCACGTTGGGCGGCACGACCGGGTGCGGCACCACCTCCATCTCCGGGGCGGCCATGTGGAACTCCAGCAGGCTGCGCGGCATGTGGTAGTTGGCGGTGACCAGCCGCATGGACGCGAACCCCTGCTCGCGCATCCAGTCGGCCGTCTCGTAGGCGTTGCCGATGGTGCTCTCGGCGGCGTAGCCCAGCGTGATGCAGCATTCCACCTCGCTCGGCGACTGGCGCGACATCTTCAGCAGTTCCTGGACGTCCAGCCCCTCGTAGACGCCCGACACGAACAGCTTGCGCGCCCGTCCCGCCACCAGCAGCTCCAGACCGGTGCCCAGCCGCCCGCTGCCGCCGGTCAGCACGACGATGGCGTCGGTCTGGCGCGTCGCCTCGGGGCTGTCCGGGGCCGGCGGCGTGCGCGGAATGCCGGAGGCGAACCAGACCAGCCCGCCGCCCCACGCCAGCGCCGCGACCAGCGCGACCAGCGCCAGCCGCCCGAACGTTCGCGCCAGACGGCTTCCCTTCGGGTGGAACCGCGCCATGGTCAGCACCCCCGCGTCACGGCAGCGTCTCCAGCCTGCGCAGCACGGTCCAGCGCGCGGTGACCATGGCCAGCAGGCAGGCCACCACCGGCACGACGGCAAGCAGCCCCATCTGCCAGACCTCCAGCGACACGTTCGGCAGCAGGCTGGCGCGCAGTCCCGCCGAGGCCCGCCCGATCCCGACCAGGGTCGCCAGCGCCAGCCCCAGCCCGCCAAGCCCCCCGCGCAGGGTCAGGCTCAGAACGTGCGATTCGAACTGCCGGGCGACGTAGCGGTCGGTCGCCCCCATCAGGTGCAGCAGTTCCACCACATGCCGGTGGATCGCCAGCCCGGCGCGCACGGCGAAAACCACGGCCATGACGCCGGCCCCGCCGATCAGCGCGACGACGCCCAGCGCCGCCAGATGCACCGCGCCCGCGAAGTTGCGCAGGTCCGCCAGCCACACCGCGTGGTCGTCCAGCGTCGCCCCCGGTGCCGCGGATTTCAGCCGCAGGGTCAGCGCGTCCACGTCCACCGGCCCGTCCGTCATCACGTCGATCAGGCGCGGCATGGGCAGCAGCGGATCGGCCGCCTCCGGCCCCAGCCAGGGTTCCAGCAGCCGCGCCGTATCATCGGCGGTCAGGGCGCTGGCCGTCTTCACGCCGGGGGTGGAGCGCAGGACGGTCAACGCCGCTTCCACCCGCTCGTTCAGCGGCGACGCGGCGGCCTCCGGCAAGGGCGCGATCTGCACGGTCAGGCCACCGGCCAGCCCGCTGTCCCAGCGCCGCGCCATGTCCGACACGACCAGCGCGCCGGCCAGCGCCAGCGCCGCCAGATAAACCATCAGCGCGGTCAGCCACGTCAGGAAGCGCGAGGTCGGATCCTTGGCCAGCGGCAGGTCGAAGCGCTTGCGGTAGAGGGGCAGGGCCATCGCGGTCGTCCCCCTCAGCCCCAGCGCGCGGCTTGCGCCGGCATGACGTGCAGGCGCCCGTTCTCCAGATGCAGGCGCGGGTGGTCGAAGCGGCGGATCAGCGCCTCGTTGTGGGTGGCGATGACCACGGTGGTGCCCAGCTTGTGCAGCTCCTCGAACAGGTACAGAAGGCGCATGCCGATGCCGTCGTCCACGTTGCCGGTGGGCTCGTCGGCCAGCAGCAGGCGCGGGCGGTTGATGACCGAGCGGGCGATGGCGACGCGCTGCTGCTGCCCGCCCGACAGGGTCGAGGGCAGGGCGTGCAGATGGTTGCCCAGCCCGACCCAGCGCAGGATTTCCGTGCAGTGCTCCACCACGTCGGCCTCGGACGCGCCGCTCATGCGCAGCGGCAGCGCCACGTTGTCGAGCGTGGAGAGGTGGTCGAGCAGGGCGAAGTCCTGGAACACCACGCCGATCTGACGGCGCAGCGCGGGCAGATCGCCGCGCTGCGCCCGCGCCATGTCGCGGCCGAACAGGGTGATCAGCCCGCGCGACGGGCGGTGCGCCAGGTACATCAGCTTCAGAAGCGACGATTTGCCCGCGCCGCTGGCCCCGGTCATGAAGTGGAACGAGCCGGGCGGCAGGGTGAAGCTGATGTCGCGCAGCACCTCCGGCCCGGTGCCGTAACGCAAACCAACGTTCTCGAAACGAATCACGGTCTCACCAATGCACCGAGGAGCGGCGGCGTGTCCGCCGCCGTGCCGTTCCTTGCTTCATACTCCATACCTACCTATAAGGATATTCTGCAATTTCGGTGACCTGACCGGCCGCGATGATCGTCTCCTGCCCCACCTGCGCCACGCGCTACACCTTGGCCGATTCGTCGGTTGGGCCGCAGGGGCGTAAGGTGCGCTGCGCCAAGTGCGGCCACATCTGGTGGCAGCCGCCGCCCGAGGACGATGAGCCGGGCTTCTCCCTCGCCGACGACGTCACCGAAGTCCGCCCCTCCCGTCCGCTCCCCAAGGACAAGCCGTCCAAGCCGACGCGCGATCCGAAGGCCGCCCGGCGCGCGCTGGTCGGCTGGGGCGTCTTCCTTGCCGTCCTGGGGGTGGCCGGTGCCGCCGGTTTCTTCGCGCGCCAGGAGATCGTGCGACTGTGGCCGCCCGCCGCCCTGTTCTACGAGACGGTCGGGCTGTCGGTGGAGCCGCCGGGCGCCGGCCTCCAGCTTCAGAACGTCCGTTCCGAGCAGAAGACCGAGGGCGGGGGGCCGGTGCTGATCGTGGACGGGCAGATCATCAACGTGTCCGACGTGATCCGCCCCGTGCCGCATGTCCGCGCCGTCTCGCTCGGCCAGGACCGCAAGCCGGTCAAGAGCTGGAGCATCGAGGCGTCGGCCACCCAGCTTCTTCCCGGCGAGGTCGCCACCTTTCGCGACGCCCAGCGCGACCCCGGCGCGGTGGTCGAGGTGATGATCACCTTCGAAGGAAGCTGACATCGACGCTCAGAACTGCTTCAGAAGGCGCTCGATGTATTCGCGCTCCATCTGGGGGCGCGTGTACTGGCCGGACCGCCGCCGCAGCTCGTCCAGGATCTCCCGCGCCCGCTGAAGTTCGGCTTCTTCCGGGATCTTCACGTCGTTGTTGTCGTAATTGCCGTAGCCCGACGGGCGGCGGCCCAGCGGGTCGCGGTTGCGGCCCTGGCGCTGCGGCTGGCCCTGCTGCTGCCCCATCATGGCCGGCCCCTGCTGGCCCATCATCTGCTGCATCATCTGCTCGGCGTAGCTCTGCATGCCCTGCTGAAGCTCGTCCATCGCCTGGGTCTGCGAGGGCACGGCGTTGCCCGGCTGCCCCTGCTGGAGCGCCTGTCCGGCGTCGCGCATGGCGCGCTCGGCGCGGCCCAGCGGGCGGGGGATGTCGCCCTGCGCCTCGCCCATGCGGCGCATCAGCTCGCCCAGCTGGCGGCGCAGCGCCTCCTGCTGTTCGGCCTGCTGCTGCATCAGCGGGCTGCCGGTCTGGCCTTGCTGCCCTTGCCCCTGCTGTCCCTGGCTCTGGCGCCCCTGGCGGCTGCGCGGCCCTTGCCCCGCCTGCGGCTGCTGGCCGTCCTGCTGGCCCATCTGGTCCTGCTGCTGGCGGAAGGTCTGGTCGAGCAGTTGCTGTTGCTTCTGCGCCAGCTCCTGCAACTCGCGCATCATTTCCCAGGCTTCGTTCTGGCCGCCCTGCTGCTGCATCTGCGCCATGGCGCCGGAGCGCATGTTCTCCAGCATCCGCTGAAGCTGCGAGAGCATCTGGCGGGCCGCGTCGCGGGCGCCGGTCTCCGCCATCTGCCGCATCTGGTCCATCATCTGCTGAAGATCCTGGCGGTCCATCATGCGGTCGGCCATTTCCGGCGGCACCATGGGGATTTGCTCGCCGCGCTCCATCGCCTCGCGCAACTGCTGCTCCATCGCCTCCATGAACTTGTCCATGGCCTGCTGAAGCTCGTCCATCAGCTTCTTCAGCTCTTCGTCGGACGCGTTGCGGTCCATGGCCTCGGCCAGCCGCTGCTGGGCGTCGCGCAGGTCGCGCTCGGCCAGCGACAGGCCGCCGTCCTTGATGCGCAGCGCGGTTTCCCACAGCAGCTTCTGTACGTCGGGGATGGAGGCCCCCTCCTCGTCCAGCAGCAGCCGCCCGACCGAGGTGCGCAGCGCCAGGAAGGCGACGATGTCCCCGCCGAACAGGCCGGGGCGGGCCGACAGCTCGGCCAGCGCGCGGGCGACCTCGACCCGCGATTCCTTGGGCCGCAGGGTCAGCGTCTTGCGCTCCTCCACGATGGCGCGGGCGACGGGGTGGTTGAACACCCGCTCCGGCAGGACCATCGGGAATTCCTCGGTGCTGCCCGTCTGGCCGGCGCCATCGGTGGCGGTGATCCGGAGGGCGACATTCAGCCCGGCCCAGGGGTGCGAGGTCAGGTCGTGGAAGTCGGCGTTGCGCGCATCCTTGGGTCGCACTCCCGGCAGGGCCAGCGGCAGTTCGACCGGCGTGCGGTCGATGGTCGGAGCCTCTCCGTCCGCCACCGCCAGCCGGACGACGCCCTTCACCTCGGCCAGCCCGTAATCGTCATGCGCGGCGTAGTCGAGCCGCAGCGCCCCCCGTTCACCCTTGGCCGGCGGGCTGGCGAAGGCGACGGTGGGCGGCGCGTCCGGGATCACCTGCACCGCCCAGGACCCCAGCGTGCGCGGCCCTTGAGTCACCGCGATGCGCTGGCCGGACTCGATGGGCTGCTGGATCTGGAAGGTGGCGGAATCCACCGCCTCGAACGACGCCGACCTGTCGCCGGCCTCCAGCGTCGGGGTGCCGCTGCCGCCGGACACGCGGGCGAGCACGAGGCTGCCCTTGGGCACCGGCACGGGGTTGGGCAGGGCGGGGGCGTGCGCCGCGCTGGCGGATTTCAGGAAGATCGGCGGCAGGCCGGTGTATTCCGGCGGAGTCACCCA
>JAEZID010000398.1 GCA_023416195.1 Pseudomonadota bacterium
GTCGTCCAACACCTCGACCATTCCGCTGAACGTGTTGGTGGAAGGGCAGTCGGAGGCGTTCCAGCGCGACTTCCTGATCACCCACTTCTTCAACCCGCCACGCTACATGCGCCTGCTGGAGATCGTCGGCGGAGAGAAGACACGGGCGGACGCGCTGGCCGCCGTCGCGGACTTCTGCGACCGGAACCTGGGCAAGGGCGTCGTCCGCTGCAAGGATACGCCGGGCTTCATCGCCAACCGCATCGGCGTCTACTGGATCCAGACGGCCATCAACGCCGCCGTGGACCTGGGCCTGACGGTGGAGGAGGCGGACGCCATCGTCGGCCGCCCGATGGGCATTCCGAAGACCGGCGTGTTCGGTCTGGTGGACCTCGTCGGTCTCGACCTGATGCCACACATCGCCAAGAGCCTGTTGGCGACCCTGCCGGACAACGACGCCTACCGCGCCGCCTTCCGCGAGCATCCGGTGATCACGACGATGATTGCCGAGGGCTACACCGGCCGCAAGGGCAAGGGCGGCTTCTATCGGCTGAACCGCGTGGGCGGCCAGAAGGTCAAGGAAGCCATCGACCTGACGACCGGCGAGTACCGCCGCTCCGAAAAGGCCCGGCTGGAGAGCGTCGGCGCCGCCGGCCGTGACCTGAAGGCGTTGGCCGACTTCCCCGACAAGACGGGCCAGTACGCCCGCAAGGTGCTGGCCCGGACGCTGGCCTACGCCGCGTCGCTGGTGCCGGAGATCGCCGACAGCATCATCGCGGTCGATGAGGGCATGCGGCTCGGCTACAACTGGAAGCACGGGCCGTTCGAGCTGATCGACCGGCTGGGCACGGCGTGGTTCGCGGAGCTTTGCCGTTCGGAGGGCATTCCGGTTCCGGCGCTGGTCGAGACCGCCGCCGGGCGGCCCTTCTACCGGGTGGAGGAGGGCAAGCTCCAGCACCTGACCACGGCCGGCGTCTACGACACCGTCGTCCGGCCGGACGGCGTGCTGCTGCTGTCCGACATCAAGCGGGCGTCGAAGCCGGTGTGGAGGAACGGCTCGGCCAGCCTGTGGGACATCGGCGACGGTGTGCTGTGCGTCGAGTTCACCAGCAAGATGAACGCGGTGGACGGCGACATCATGGCCGCCTACGGCAAGGCCATTGGCCTGATCGGCGACGGCAAGGGGCAATGGAAGGCCCTCGTCATCCACAACGAGGCCGACAACTTCTCGGTCGGCGCCAACCTGGGCCTCGCCCTGTTCGCGCTGAACATCGGCCTGTGGCCGCAGATCGAGGAGCTGGTCGAGGGCGGGCAGCGCACCTACCGCGCGCTGAAATACGCGCCCTTCCCGGTGGTGGCGGCGCCCAGCGGTCTGGCGCTCGGCGGCGGCTGCGAGATCCTGCTGCATTCCGACCACGTCCAGGCGCACGCGGAGACCTACATGGGCCTCGTCGAGGTCGGCGTCGGCCTGATCCCGGCCTGGGGCGGCTGCACGGAGATGCTGGCGCGCTACGCGAAGAACCCGAAGGCGCCCAAGGGGCCGATGCCGCCCATCGCCACCGCCTTCGAGACCATCAGCCTCGCCAAGGTCGCCAAGTCGGCGGCGGAGGCCAAGGACCTGATGTATCTGCGGGCATCCGACGGCATCACCATGAACCGCGACCGCCTGCTGGCCGACGCCAAGGCCAAGGCGCTGGAACTGGCGCAATCCTACACCCCGCCCGAGAAGACCACCTATACGCTGCCCGGCCCGACCGGCCGCACCGCGCTGGAGCTGTTCCTGGAAGGCTTCGCGCTTCAGGGCAAGGCGACGCCGCACGATCGGGTCGTCTGCGGGGCGCTGGCCGAGGTGCTGACCGGCGGCAACGCCGACATCACCGAGCCGGTGACCGAGGAGCGGATGCTGGGCCTGGAACGCAAGGCTTTCATGGAACTGGTGCGCACGTCCGGCACCATTGACCGGGTCGAGCACATGCTGACCACCGGCAAACCTCTGCGGAATTGATAGGGAGGAACGCAAAAATGCCGATCTACAAGGCTCCGCTGGAGGATGTGCGCTTCGTCCTCGACGAGATCGTCGGTGCGGACAAGCTGGCCCAACTGCCGGGATACGAGGACGCCACGCCCGACCTGATCAATCAGGTTCTGGAGGAAGGCGCCAAGCTGTGCGAGGAGGTGCTGTTCCCGCTGAACCAGTCCGGCGACGCGGAAGGGTGTACGTTCGAGAACGGCGTGGTGCGTACGCCCAAGGGTTTCAAGGAAGCGTACGACACGTACATCGCGGCGGGCTGGCAGGGGCTGTCCTGCGACCCGAACTACGGCGGGCAGGGCCTGCCGAAGCTGGTCAACACCATGCTGGAGGAGTTCATCTGCTCCGCCAACCTCAGCTTCGGCATGTATCCCGGCCTGTCCCTGGGCGCCTACAACGCCCTGTCCATGTACGGGTCGGAGGAGCTGAAGCAACGCTTCCTTGGCCGGCTGGTGGATGGGACGTGGTCGGGCACCATGTGCCTGACCGAACCGCACTGCGGCACCGACCTGGGCCTGATCCGCACCAAGGCGGTCCCGCAGGAGGACGGCAGCCACAAGATCACCGGCACGAAGATCTTCATCTCGGCCGGCGAGCATGACCTGACCGAAAACATCCTGCACCTCGTCCTGGCGCGCCTGCCCGACGCGCCGGCCGGCACGCGCGGCATCAGCCTGTTCCTGGTGCCGAAGTTCTTGGCCCGCGAGGACGGCACCCCCGGCCCGCGCAACGGCGTCGCCTGCGGCTCCATCGAGCACAAGATGGGCATCAAGGCGTCCTCGACCTGCGTCATGAACTTCGAGGACGCCACCGGCTGGCTGGTCGGCGAGCCGCACAAGGGCATGCGGGCGATGTTCGTGATGATGAACGCAGCCCGCCTCGCCGTCGGCATGCAGGGGCTGGGGCTGGCCGAGGTCAGCTACCAGAACGCGGTGGCCTATGCGAAGGAACGGCTCCAGGGCCGTTCGCTGAAGGGCACGGCGCATCCGGACAAGCCCGCCGATCCGATCATCGTCCATCCGGACGTGCGGCGGAACCTGTTGACCGCCCGCGCCTTCACCGAGGGCGCCCGTGCGCTGGGCGCCCTGGTCGGCTACAAGCTGGACGTGGCGGAGAAGCACGCCGACGAGAAGACGCGCAAGGAGGCGGACGAGTTCGTCCAGCTCATGACGCCGATCGTCAAGGCGCTGTTCACCGACATCGGCTTCGAGTCGGCCAACATCGCGGTGCAGGTGCATGGCGGCCACGGCTTCATCTGGGAAACCGGCGTGGAGCAGTATGTCCGCGACGCCCGCATCTGCCAGATCTACGA
>JAEZID010000172.1 GCA_023416195.1 Pseudomonadota bacterium
GGTGGCCCAGGTTGCCGTCCTCATAGTCCTTGTCCGAGGTGTACGGGCCTTCCTCCGAGTCGAACTCGTAGGAAACCTTGTTCATCTCGACCTTGAACTTGACGTCGTCGAAGACGAAGAACTCGGCCTCGGGGCCGAAGTAGGCGGTGTCGCCGATGCCGGCCGAGGCCATGTAGCGCTCGGCGGCCTTGGCGATGGAGCGCGGGCAGCGGCCATAGGGCTGGCCGGTCGACGGCTCGAACACGTCGCACAGGATGTTCAGCGTCGGCTGGGCCGCGAACGGATCCATGACGGCGGTCGTCGGGTCGAGCTGGAGGATCATGTCCGACTCGTTGATCGCCTTCCACCCGGCGATCGACGAACCGTCGAACATGATGCCGTCCTCGAACACGTCCTCATCGATCGTGGACACGTGCTGGGCGGTGTGGTGCAGCTTGCCGCGCGGGTCGGTGAAGCGGAGGTCCACGTACTTGACGTCGTGTTCCTTGATCAGGTCGAAGACCTTGCTGATGTCGGACATATCTCTTTTTCAACGCTTAAGAGGTTTGGGTCCCGGAGCGTCAAACCGAACCCTTGGGACGGGTGACGGAGCTCGCGGCGGACGTTATGTCACGCCTTCACCGCACGCACAACGGAACAGCATGAAAAGACGCGCCCCAAGGGGAACCGGCGCACGGTAATCGCCGTGCGTCGCGCGCTGTGCCGTCTGTCGTGGGCAAGAGAAAGGCGCATGTTGGCGGGTGAGGCGGGGCAGCGTGACGGGCGCGATCAGATCGCGTCCGCACCCTTCTCGCCGGTCCGGATACGGACCACTTCTTCCACGGGGGTGACGAAGATCTTGCCGTCGCCGATGCGGCCGGTGTGGGCGGCCTGCTGGATCGCCTCGATCGCCCGCTCAACGAGGGAGTCTTCCATCACCACCTCGATCTTCACCTTCGGCAGGAAGTCGACGACGTACTCCGCGCCGCGGTACAGCTCGGTGTGCCCCTTCTGACGGCCGAAGCCCTTGGCCTCGGTGACGGTGATCCCCTTGATGCCGACTTCGTGAAGGGCCTCCTTCACCTCGTCCAGCTTGAACGGCTTGATGATGGCTTCGATCTTCTTCATGGGTCTCTCGTGTACGAGGTGCCAACGCCGGCAGGCACCGTCCACGGCTCTGCCGACGACCGTTCGTTAGCACGCGGCGTGCCAAGCGCGGGGGCTGCGGTCCGACAGCGCAGTACGCCGGCCGGGCTGGACGCGATGCCGCCGACGGCGGCACTGGCTGCCGTCGGATGAGGCTGATTGAATAATATTTGTGCAGATGGTGCAAGGTATCCGCGCGGCACCCCTATACCAATGGGGTAGGCGATCTTTTTTCGGGAAAATGAAAAAACCGCTTGACCGGACCCCCGGTGATGGAGCAAAAAGCCGCTCCCAGCGACGGCGGTGGTAGCTCAGTTGGTAGAGCCCTCGGTTGTGGTCCGAGTGGTCGTGGGTTCGAGTCCCATCCATCGCCCCATTCCCCTTCCTATTAAAGTGTCCTTCCTCTTGCGGCCGGCTTTGCGTCGGCGGGCGGCGCGCCTATGCTGCGCGAAACGCCATGCAGGGGAGGTCCGATGTTCCGCGAAAACAGGCTGAAACGCACCCTGGCCGCAGGGCGGCCGGCGCTTGGCTGCTGGCTCGACATGGCCAGCCCCGTGGCGGCTGAAATCGTCGGGCTCGCCGGCTTCGACTGCGTGGTCATCGACCACGAGCATGGGCCGGGATCGCTCCGCGACGGCTTGGCGCTTTTGCAGGCGCTGTCGGGAACGCCCTGCACGGCGATCATGCGCGTGCCATCGAACGACCCCATCTACATCAAGCGCGCGCTCGACATCGGCGTCGAGGGGATCATGGTGCCGTCCGTCAATTCGGCGGAGGAGGCGCGGGCGGCGGTGGCCGCCTGCCGCTACCCGCCGGCGGGGACGCGCGGCGCCGCCTACGGCATGGCGCGCGGGGCCGATTACGGGCTGTGCGGCGAGCGGTATCGCGACGGCTGCGGCGACGAGCTTCTCATCATCTCCCAGATCGAAACCGTGGCGGCGGTGGAGGCGATTCCGGAGATCGCGGCGGTGGACGGCGTGGACATGCTGTTCGTCGGCCCCTACGACCTGTCGGGCAACGTTGGCCGGCTGGGCCGCTTTGACGATCCCGAGGTGCTGGCCCTGTTGGAACGGGCGGAGCGGGCGATTCTGGAGTCTGGCAAGCTGTACGGAACTATCCCCGTGAAGAATCGGCCGATGGAGGTGCTGGCGGACGCGGGCTGCCGGCTGGTGGTCGCGGGCAGCGACATTGGCTTCGTGCGCAACGGCGCGCTCGCCCAGGTCGATGCCTTCCGCAGGGCTGTTGGAGAGGGATGATGGACGAGTTGCTGTCCGTCGCGGAGATGTACCGGGCCGACGCGCTGGCCATGGCCGGCGGCGTGCCGGGGCCGGTGCTGATGGAAGCGGCCGGGGCGGCGGTGGTGCGGGCGGTGCGCGAGCGCTGGTCGCCGCACCCGACCGCCGTGCTGTGCGGGCCGGGCAACAACGGCGGGGACGGATTCGTTATCGCGCGGCTGCTGCTGGAGGCGGGCTGGCCGGTGCGGCTGGCGCTTCTGGGCACGCGGTCGGCGCTGCGCGGGGACGCGGCGGTGGCGGCGGCGCGCTGGGGTGGGCCGGTGGAGGCCGCCGATCCGGCGATTCTCGACGGCAACCCGCTGGTCATCGACGCGCTGTTCGGCGCCGGGCTGGCGCGGCCCCTGGACGGCATGGCGAAAGACATCGTCGAGGCGATGGCCGGACTCACCGTGGTCGCCGTGGACGTGCCGAGCGGCGTGCACGGCGATTCCGGTGGGGTGATGGGAGTCGCCCCCCAGGCCGCGCTGACGGTCACCTTCTTCCGGCGGAAGCCGGGGCATCTGCTGCTGCCGGGGCGGGCCTTGTGCGGGGAGGTGATCGTCGCCGACATCGGGATTCCCGACACGGTGCTCGACGCCATCGATCCGAAGACTCTGGAGAACGGGCCGGGGCTGTGGCGGCGGCGCTATCCGTGGCCGAGGCTCGATGCTCACAAGTACGCGCGCGGGCATGCGGTGGTGCTCGGCGGCGGGCGGATGACGGGCGCCGCGCGTCTGGCCGCGCGGGCGGCGCTGCGGGCCGGGGCGGGGCTGGTGACCGTCGCCTGTCCGCCGGAGTCCTTTCCCATCTACGCGGCGGGCTCGCCGAGCGTGATCGTGAATCCGGTGGAGGACGACGCGGCGTTCGCGGCGCTGCTGGGTGACGCGCGCAAGAACGCGGTGCTGCTGGGGCCGGGCGCCGGGGTGGGCGACTCCACGCGGACGCGGGTGCTGGCGGCGCTGGAGGCCGGGAAGTCCTGCGTGCTGGACGCCGACGCGCTGACCAGTTTCGCCGGCCGGCCGGAGGACCTGATCGGCCGGCTGAACGGGCGCTGCCTGCTGACTCCGCATGAGGGCGAGTTTGCGCGGGTCTTTCCGGGCGAGGGCGACAAACTGTCGCGCGCCCGCGCCGCGGCCGCGCAATGCGGCGCCGTCGTCCTGCTGAAGGGGGCGGACACGGTGGTCGCGGCGCCGGACGGCCGGGCGGTCGTCAACACGAACGCGCCGCCGGATCTGGCGACCGCCGGATCGGGCGACGTGCTGGCCGGGTTGGCGCTGGGGCTGGTCGCGCAGGGAATGGACGCCTTCGACGCGGCCTGCGCGGCTGTGTGGCTGCACGGCGAGGCGGCGAAGGCGGTCGGTCCGGGCCTGATTGCGGAGGATCTGCCGGACGCCCTGCCGGGTTTGCTGAAGCGGCTGAAGGCGGGTGAGGCGTAGGGCATGCGTATGGTCGTATAACCGGCCTTACCCATGCGCCTAGGCTCACGCTTCCGCTTGCCGTAAGCGGTTCCAGGCGCCAGACTCAGTGGCATGAGCGAGACGCCGGACATCATCAGCGCCCAGCCCACCCAGGCCGCGACCCAACCGCAGCCGAACCTGCTCGACCGTGCGCTGGACAATCTGCGGACGCGGTGGCGCGAGATCGCCGCGTCGGCCCGTGGAGTCGTGGGCGCGCCGCCGCGCGCGTCGCTGCCCAAGGAAGACGCCGAACGCCTGAAGGAGCAGATCGAAGCCTGCCTGGAGGCGCGCGGCGGCGAGGTGTCGGCGCGGGCGCGGGCGGCGCAGCTGGGTCGCACCTATCTGGCGCTTGACCCTCGGGGGCGACGCAACTTCCTGCTGATGCTGGCGCGCGATTTCGACGTGGACCGGACGGCGGTGGACGAGGCCATGGGGGTCTTCCTGGCCGCGACCGATCCGGTGGCGCGCGGGCACGCCGAACGGGCGTTGCGCCGGGCGTTGGAACCGCCGCGCCTGCGGCTGCTGACCCAGTTCAACGGCCTGCCGGAGGGCGTGAAGTTCCTGGTCGACCTGCGCGCCGAACTGATGGAGATGGCGCGCGGAGAGCCGCTGTTGCAGGCGCTTGAGGACGATCTGAAGAGCCTGCTGCGCAACTGGTTCGACGTCGGCTTCCTGGAAATGCACCGGATCACCTGGGACAGCCCGGCCTCGCTGCTGGAAAAGCTGATCAAGTATGAGGCGGTGCACGAGATCAGCGGCTGGCAGGATCTGAAGGATCGGCTCGACTCCGACCGGCGCTGCTTCGCCTTCTTCCACCCGCGCATGCCCAACGAGCCGCTGATCTTCGTGGAAGTCGCGCTGGTGCAGGGCATGTCCGACAACGTGCAGGATCTGCTCGACCCCTCGGCGCCGGTCTGCGATCCGAAGAGCGCGGACAGCGCCATCTTCTACTCGATCTCCAACGCGCAGGTCGGGCTGGCCGGCATCAGCTTCGGCAACTTCCTCATCAAGCGGGTGGTGGACGGGCTGACCGGCGAGTTCCCGAACATCAAGTGCTTCGCCACCCTGTCGCCGATTCCCGGCTTCCGGCGCTGGCTGGACCGCGAACTGGACCGGCGCGGCGAGGCGCTGCTGACCCCGTCCGAGGCCGAGCGCATCGCCGAGCGGCTGGCCGAGCGCGACTCGGATCTGGAGGGGAAGCCGATTCTGGCCGCCGCGCTGGAGGCCGGAGGCTGGCACCAGGACGAGGAGTTGCAGAAGCGCCTGCGCGGCCCGCTGATGCGGCTGTGCGCCCATTACCTGACCACCGCCCGCGCGTCCGACCGGCGCAGCGAGCGGCCGGATGGAGCGCGGGCCCGCGCGCTCGACCCCGTGGCGCACTTCCACCTCAGCAACGGCGCGCGGATGGAGCGGTTGAACTGGCTCGCCGACACCTCGGCCAAGGGGCTGAAGCAGTCCTGCGGGATGATGATCAATTACCGCTACAAACTGGGCGAAATCGACGCCAACCACGAAGCCTACACGGGCGAGGGAAAGGTCAACGCGTCGTCGTCGATCCGGTCGCTGGGCAAGGGGGGCGCGTGAGGGCCGACTTACGATGGGGCGCTCCCTCGAAAACGCATCGCGCGGTAGGCCCATTTTGCCTGTTTGCGGCGCGAACGCTGTGCTATAGACCGGACTTCGCCGGCAGTCCGGCGGGTGTTCGGCACCCGTCGCAGGCTGTCTTTGCCATCGCGGGCGTGGCGGAATTGGTAGACGCGCTGGATTTAGGTTCCAGTGACTTCGGTCGTATGGGTTCAAGTCCCTTCGCCCGCACCATGGCAACCCCTTGGACCGCATGGGAACACACGGTTTCGGGCCGCCCGGACGGGCGCCGCCGGGCCGGACAACGAGATAGGTTTTCGTTCCGATGAACATCACCGAGACCAGCGCCGACGGCCTGAAGCGCGAGTACAAGGTCGTCATTTCCGCCCAGGATATCGAACAGAAGGTGCAGGGCCGGCTCGAAGAGCTGCGCCAGACGGTGCAGCTCCCCGGCTTCCGTCCGGGCAAGGTGCCGGTCGCCGTGATCAAGCAGCGCTACGGCGGCAGCGTGCTGGCCGAGGCTCTGGA
>JAEZID010000533.1 GCA_023416195.1 Pseudomonadota bacterium
CCAGAAGCGCCCGATGTCGGTGAACAGCGCCGCGCTGATCCAGTAGAGGCCCAGCAGATGGTGCGCGAGGCCGAAGAACCAGCCGACCGCGAAGGCCCCCTTCCCCGTCCGCACCCCGTCCAGCAGCCAGAGCAACCCCGGAAAGGCCAGCAGCAGCACCGGCACCGCGCCGGCCGGCGGCAGCGCGAGGGTGGCAAGGCCGCCGAACACCATCGCCATGGCCAGCCGCCGCCATCCGGACAGCTCGGCAAGGCGCGCGGGGATGCCGCGCAGCGGGGCCGGGGTGGACAGGGCGTCGGTGGCGGTCAAGAAGCGGACTCCGTGAACGACAGAACATAAACCCCTCTCCCGGCCCTGCCGGGAGAGGGGTTTATGGCAAAAACCTCACCCCGTCTCGGCCAGGACGGAGCTGTTCGCCGGGGCGTTGCGGACGCGCAGGCGCTTGATGCGGCGGGGATCGGCCTCGACGATCTCGAACTCCAACCCGGATGGATGCTTCAGCATCTCGCCACGGCCCGGCACGCGCCCGGCCAGCGAGACCACCAGACCGCCGAGCGTGTCGATGTCCTCGCGCTCCTCCTCGGTCAGGACCGGGCCGACGCGCTCCTCGAAATCCTCGATGGAGACGCGGGCGTCGGCGATGATCGAGCCGTCCGGCCGCTCCACCAGGCGCGGCGAGGTCTGCTCGTCGTGCTCGTCCTCGATCTCGCCGACGATCTCCTCGACCAGATCCTCGATGGTGACGAGGCCGTCGATGCCGCCGAACTCGTCCACCACCAGCGCCATGTGCTGGCGCTTCTGGCGCATCTGCACCAGAAGGTCCACCACGGGCATGCTGGGCGCGACGATGGTCAGGTCGCGGACGATGTCCTTGAGTTCCACCGGCTTGTGCCCGGCGACCGCGGCGATGACGTCCTTGATGTGGACCATCCCGACGACGTCGTCGAGCGTCTCGCGGTAGACCGGAAGGCGGGAATGCGCCTCGTCCGCCATCCGGTGGACAAGGGCGGACATCGAGGTGTCCACCTCCACCGCGGCGATGTCGGCGCGTGGCACCATCACATCGGCCACGCTGCGGTCGCGAAGCTTCAGGATGTTGGCGAGCAGGGCCCGTTCGCCCGCTCCCATCGATCCTTCTTCGCCATCCTGTTCCTCGATCAATTCCTCGATCGTTTCACGGAGCGTGTTGTCGTCACGCCCCCCCAGGACGGTGCGGAGCCACCCCTTGAACAGATGGCCCAGGGAATGCTGGTCTTCGGCCCCGTCTTCACGGGGCGTGCGACTGTCGGAAATCTCGCTCATCGGTCGGGTGGTTCGTCCAGGTTGGGCGCTCCGGGAGGGAGGCGCGTGGCGGCGTAAGGATCGGCAATCCCGAGGGTTTCGAGCACCTGGACTTCCAGCTGCTCCATCTCCTCGGCTTCGTCGTCCGTTTCGTGATCATACCCCAGCAGATGCAGAACGCCATGCACGACAAGGTGGGACATGTGGTCGGAAGGCGTCTTTCCCTGCTCGGCGGCCTCGCGGGCGACGGTTTCCCAGGCCAGGATGACGTCGCCCAGCAGAATGGGCGCGTCCTCGTCGACCTCCGGCTCCTCGGCCTCGGTCAGCGCGAAGGACAGCACGTTGGTCGGCTTGTCCTTGCCGCGATACTCGCGGTTCAGGCGGTGCACCAGCGCGTCGTCGGCGAGCACGACCGACAGCTCGGCCGGCCCCTCGTCCTCGTCGTAGGTGACGGTCAGCGCGGCCAGCGCGGCGCGCTCGGCCAGCCATTCCGCGTCTTCGGCCCAGTCGCCCGCTTCACGTGAAACGGCCACATCGACGGCCATCACAGCATCCCCTCCCCAGCCGGAGCACCGCCGCCGTTCCCGTTCGGACGCTTGGCGGCCTTCGCCTGGGCCTCGGCCTTGTCGTAGGCGCGGATGATGCGGGCGACCAGCGGGTGACGCACCACGTCCACGTCGGTGAAATGGACGAAGCGCACGCCTTCCACGCCCTTCAGGATGTCCAGCGCCTCGCGCAGGCCGGACTTGGCGCCGGCCGGCAGGTCGGTCTGCGAGATGTCGCCGGTCACCGCCATGCGCCCGCCCTCGCCCAGGCGGGTCAGGAACATCTTCATCTGCATAGGCGTGGTGTTCTGCGCCTCGTCCAGGATGACGAAGGCGTTGGCCAGCGTCCGGCCGCGCATGAAGGCCAGCGGCGCGATCTCGATTTCGCCGGATTCCAGCCGCTTCTTCACCTGCTCCGCCGGCAGCATGTCGTGCAGCGCGTCGTACAGCGGGCGCAGGTAGGGATCGACCTTTTCCTTCAGGTCGCCGGGCAGGAAGCCCAGCCGCTCCCCCGCCTCCACGGCGGGACGCGACAGGACGATGCGGTCCACCTGCCCCGTCGTCAGCATCGCCACCGCCTGCGCGACGGCGAGGTAGGTCTTGCCCGTGCCGGCGGGGCCGAGGCCGAAGACCATCTCGCTCTCGGCGAGCGCCTGGAGATAAGTCGCCTGCATCGGCGAGCGCGGGGTGATCGCCCCCTTGCGCCGCGTGCGGACGGCGACCTCGCCCCGGCTGAGCGTGGCGAGGTTCTGGCCGCGCACCGCCTCTCCGCCCACGGCGGTGGCCATGCGGACGGCGGCGTCCACCTCGCCCGTGCCGACGGCCATGCCGCGCTTCAGCCGCTCATAGAGGGCGTCCAGCGCCGACCGGGCGGTTTCCGCCGATTCCACGGGACCGGCGATGGTCAGGATGTTGCCGCGCGAAATCAGGGAGACGCCCAATTGGTTCTCGATCCGCGCGAGGTGGCGGTCATGCTCCCCATACAGCATGGGGAGGAGCCGGTTGTCGTCGAACTGCAGGTCGATGCGCTGGTCCGGCACGCCGTTCAAACACTCGCCTCCAAAATTTGGGTTCCACGGGAGGAAGACTGGTACTCGCCGGTCACCACGCTGCCCGACAGGCTGTTGGCGTGGGCACCATCGATGCGGATCTCCACGATGCGGCCGAACAGGCGCTCGTTCGCCTCGGCGTAGACCGACTGCATGTAGGGGCTGCGGCCGAGCAGCTGGCCGTCGCGCTTGCCCTTGCGGTCGAACAGCACCGGCACCGTCTTGCCGACGAAGCCTTGGTTGAAGGCCTGCTGCTGCGCGTTCAGCAACTGCTGGAGCGCGGCGAGGCGGCTGTCCTTCACCTCCTCCGGCAGCTGGGCGTGTTCCAGGGCGGCGGGCGTGCCGGGGCGCGGGCTGTACTTGAAGGAATAAGCCTGCGCATAGCCGACGTCCGTCACCAGACGCAGCGTCTCGGCGAAGTCGGCATCGCTCTCGCC
>JAEZID010000539.1 GCA_023416195.1 Pseudomonadota bacterium
CTGCTCGAACCCATCGGCAACATTCCTCCCGCCGAGGCCGAAGCACGTTATTATGCTCAAACCGAGGACGTCGCCATGGCGGCGTGACTCAACCAAACCGGCCTCCGACAAAACCGGCGCGGTTCAAGGCGGACAGGTTGGACTCCTGGTTGGCCGCAGCGAAAGAAACCGCACTAGCCGGATTCGCCGATGGGCTCGCGCGTGATCTCGCGGCGATCCGCAGGGCGCTGTCAGTGCCGTGGAGCACCGGGCCGGTGGAGGGGCAAATCAGCCGATTGAAGACCATCAAGCGAACCATGTGCGGCCGCGCCACGTTCGACCTGCTGCGCCATCGGGTCTTGAAGGCTGCTTGAATGGCAGCGCTCCAGCCATGCCGCTGCACCGAGAACGCGGAAGGGCCAGTTCCTGAAGTCGTTTGACACAGCGGGCTCCCGTGCGACCGGCCATGGCGGTCTGGGGCATCACCAACAGCAGCATGCACCAAGGGCTTGGCCTGCGGGCTTGACCCGCCTTTCGATTCCAGGCTTCCGATCCTTCAGTCTACCGGCTTGCCCCGTAGCTTTTTCACCTCGGACCGCTGGGCCTTGCCCTCCAGCCGCCGCTTTTTCGAACCCAGGGTCGGCTTGGTCGGTCGGCGGGGTGGGGGTGGGGGAGCGGCGGCCTCGCGGATCAGGTCGATCAGGCGTTCCCGTGCGTCCTCACGATTCCGCATCTGGGACCGGTACCGGTCAGCCATGAGGACCAGAACACCGTCCTGGGTCAGCCGGGAACCGGCCAGCCGCTCCAGCCGGTACCTGACCGGGTCGGGCAGGTTGGGGGACCGCCGAACATCAAACCGTAACTGGACCGCCGATTCGGTATTGTTGACGTGCTGCCCACCTGGGCCGGAGGCCCGGACGAACTCCTCCTGGAGTTCGGACTCATCCAGGCTGATACGGGGCGTGACGCGGATCATCGTGGCAACCCCGGCCTACTGGGTGGAATACGCCAAAACCTCTTGACGTTTCGCCCGCCGGGACCGGAGGAGCGCACGAAGCTCTCCTTCAGTTCGTCGTCGTCGAGCGAGATGCGGTGGGTGATGCGGATCATGCCTCGGTAATGCTCAGTCCGCCGCGGCCGTCACGCCTGCCTGTTCCTCCACCGCGAGGTCCAGGAGCGGAAGGAAGCTGGCCGGTTCCTGCGCGCCCGACAGCGCGAAACGGCGGTTGAAGATGTAGCCCCGCACCGCCTGAAGGCCGAGCTGGCGGGCCAGCGCGTCGGCGCCGTAGACGGCGGCGGCCTCCGCGTCGGTGGCGAGCAGGCCCTTGATCTCCTGGACGTCGAAACCCAGCGTCGCGGCGGTGGCGGCCAGCGTGTCGCGGTCGCCGATGTCCAGACCCTCCACGAAATAGGCGTGGAACAGCGCGTCGGCCATCGGGTCGCCGAGCCCGCGCCGCGCCGCGATGCGGATCAGCCGGTGCGCGTCGAAGCTGTTGGGCGTGCGCCGGACGAGGTCGAGCCGCAACGGCAAACCGTCGCGCTCCGCCGTTTCCTCCACCACCAGATGGATTTGCCGGGCACGCTCCGATCCGCCGAACTTGGCCGCCAGATAGGAGCCGCGATCCATGCCGCCGGGCGCCATGTCGGGGTTCAGCTGGAACGGTTGCCACCGGATCTCCACCGGCAGCCGCTGACGGTCGGCCAGAGCGCGCGCGAGGCGGCGCTTGCCGATGTAGCACCACGGGCAGATCAGGTCGGCGAAGGTCTCGATGAGCATGATCGCCACTATCCTCCAATCGCCACCCGCCGCGCAATGGTGCAGCCCGTGCCATCATTCCAAGTCCTCGGGGATTTGGCGCAACCCTTTGTTAACCCATCCCGCCGGACAGTCGGGACAGGCTGCGGAGTGGGTTCGGGCCGAGCGGAGGCAGGCGGGCGATGAGCAATTCCTACGTGGACGGCAAGGTGCGGGACGCGCTGGTGGCGGCCAAGGGAAGCCGCGCCACGGCGCAGAAGCTTCTGATGACCTGGGCGGTCGAGGATCCGCAGCTGATGCTGGGCATCGCGCAACCGTTTCTGAAGGCCATCGCGGCGGCGGCCGTCGAACGCGGCGTCCGGCAGTTGAGCGGCGGCGGAGGGCGGGCGCAGTCCGCGACCGGCGGTGCACGTTCGGGCGGTACGGGCGCGTTGAGCAAGGAAGCGCTGGCGGGCGTGCTGGACCGCTTGGGGCGCGATCCCGACGAAATGCCGGTGGCGCGCCCGGCGGCGTCCGCCGGAAAGCCGGCCGGGCCCGGCCCGATGCGCGCCGCGACCGCCGTGGTGCATCAGGCCGGCGGCGACATCGACCACCAGAAGGCGATGCTGACCATCGCCAAGGCCTTCGTGGCGAAGAAGATTCGCTGACGCGCGGATTCAGCGTTTTCTACTAAGAAAAATTAAGTTAGTGTCTAAATTAGATGGGACGGGGTGCGACGGGCTGGGGAGGCCATGGTGATCGCCGAAGGCTTGTTTCGGACAGCGATCACCCTGGAGGACAAAGGCGCGCCCTATGATGTGCGGGGGCGGCTGTATGAATCCTTCGCCCAGACCACGCTGATCCAGGCCGGCGTCGTGGTGGAACTGATGACGCTGTGCGGGTTCGACAATCCCGCTGTAAGCCCGGACTCCTAAATTGTGTGATGGCGGAACGTTGTTGGGACCCGATCTGTTGGGCCATTCAGGAATATGGCTGGTGGATCGAAAGGCGGCTGGGCCCTGCGCCCCAGTAGGCCAGCTATCGGCGCAGTCCCGTCCGTCGTCGCCATGCAGTCCCGTCCGTCGTCGCCATGCAGTCCCGTCCGTCGTCGCCATGCAGTCCCGTCCGTCGTCGCCATGACGAGCCCAAAGCGCCCGCCGCGCGACGGCCGGTCACCCCCACAGCCGCCGTCGGCGGTGTCCGGCCAGGGCCAGGGTTGACGGGCCGGACGCGGCGGGCATCATCCCGCGTGGCGGCGACGCTGAGCCTGTTCGGCCCCGGCCGGGAGGAGCCGCCATGTCCCCCATCCATCCCAACGCCCGCGCCACTCCGGCGGTCCGCGCGGCCATCGCCGCCTCGACCGAACCCTCGGGCGTGCTGGCCAAGCGCTACGGCGTCAGCACCGAAACCATCCGCAAATAGCGCAAGCGTGGTCCCGAGGACATTCAGGATCACTCGTCGCGGCCCCAGCACCCGCGCCGGCGGGCCACCGAGGAAGAGCGCGCCAGCGTCTGTGAGCTGCGCCGGAGCACCGGCTTCCCACTCGACGACCTCACCTTCACGGTGCGCCACGTCCTGCCCCACCTCAACCGCGACGCCATCTACCGCATCCTGAAGGCCGAGGGCCTGGGGCGCCTGCCCGACCGCCGCCTGCCCGACCGCCAGGCCCAAGAAGGGCACCAAAAGGTTCAAAGAGTCCGACCTTGGCTTCCTGCACATCGGCATCAAGCACCT
>JAEZID010000544.1 GCA_023416195.1 Pseudomonadota bacterium
TCCGAGGGCTTCTCGTAGTTCCGGCGCAGCTTCATTTCCCGGAAAATGCCCTCGCGCTGCATCTTCTTCTTCAGCGCGCGGAGGGCCTGATCGACGTTGTTGTCTCGGACCAGAACTTGCACGTTAATCGTCACCCTTTCAAGTGAGCCGAGTTGCTGTTAAGCAACAAACAGGCATGCGCTTGCGGGCGCACCCCTTGTGTGGACGATTGTGTACCACGGACCGAACTCCATGTGAAGCGGAGTCTTGAGTCAAAGAGCAGCCCGCCGCATGGACGCGACGGTTGCCGGATGCCGATCCCCTCCCAGATAATGGATTCATGGCCCTTTTGAAGATCGCCCGCATGGGGCATCCGGTCCTGCGCAGGGTGGCATCGCCCGTGCCGGACCCCACCGATCCGGAGATCCGGCGGCTTGCCGCCGACATGATCGACACCATGATGGATGCGCCCGGCGTCGGGCTGGCGGCCCCGCAGGTGCACGAGTCGCTGCGGATCATCGTCTTCCGCGTCCCCGCCGACCGCTCGGGCGGCGAATCGGTGGCGACCACCGTCCTTATCAACCCGGTTATCGAACCGCTGGGCGAGGAGATGGAACTGGGCTGGGAAGGCTGCCTGTCGATCCCCGGCATGCGCGGAGTCGTGCCGCGCCACGCCCGAATCCGCTATCGCGGCGTCGGACTGGACGGCGAGACCGTCGAGCGTGAGGCCACCGGCTTCCACGCCCGCGTCATCCAGCACGAGGCCGACCATCTGGACGGTGTTCTTTACATCGACCGCATGCCCGATCTGCGCTATCTCGCGTTCAATGAGGAGTCGCACCACGTGGCCGCCGCGCTCACGGGTGAACAGGGGAGGGACTGAGTGATGGATGCTGCCCTGGATATGGACGTGGTGCGGGACGACATCCTGCTGTCCACGCTGCCCAACGTCGTGTTCGACGGCTGGAGCATGCAGGCCCTGCGCGACGGCGCGCAGATGGCCGGCTACGACACGGCGACCATGCACCGCGCCTTCCCCGGCGAGGTCGTGGAGCTGGTCGAGCATTTCGGCGATTGGACCGACCGCCGCATGCTGGCGGAATTGGACAAGCACCCGCTGGACGAGATGAAGGTGCGCGACAGGATCGCGCTGGCCGTCCGCACCCATTTCGAGGTGCTGGAGCCGCACATGGAGGCCAAGCGGCGCCTGATCGCCTATTTGGCCATGCCGCAGAACATCGGGCTCGGCCTGCGCATGCTGTACCGGACGGTGGACGCCATGTGGTTCGCCGCCGGCGACACGGCGACCGATTTCAACCACTACACCAAGCGCGCCACGCTGGCGGCGGTGCTCAGCTCCGCGACCTTCTACTGGCTCGACGACCGCTCCGAAGGGCACGAGGAGACCTGGGCCTTCGTGGACCGGCGCCTGAACGACGTGATGAACGTGGGCAAGGCGGTGTCGTCGGTGGGCCGTGTCGGCCGCCTGCTCAGCCATTTTCCGAGCCCCGTGCGCTTCGCCCGGCTGATCCGCCAGCGCAGCGACAGCGTCCAGGCCGCCAACGCCACCATTCACATGGCGGAGAACATCTAGGCTTTCACCGTCTTCCGCTTCGGCTTCTTCGCGGCGGCGGCTCTTACCGCCGCTGCGAAGGCCGGGCGAGCCCAGCGCAGCAGTTCCCCCGGCTCGTCCAGTGCCGATTCGGGTGGCGGGTAGTAGGACAGCGTCACGGGCTTGTCGTCGAGCGGCTTGAAGGGCTTCAGCCCCAGCGCCTCGTGGTCGGCGCGGTTGCCGTCATCGACCTTGAAATACAGAATCTCGTCTGCGACCAGCGCGAAGAACAGCCCGTCGCAATAGATCCCGTACCCGCCGAACATGCGGCGGACGGCCAGATCGCCCATCGGCGCCAGCGACTCACAGACCATTTGGACGAAGTCGCTGGGCGGGGCCGGGGCCATGGAGCGCGGGCTTGCGTCTTGTGGCTTACTTCTTGCGGAAGGCGTCGAGCGCCACGACCTCGCCGCGCTTGGGCGGTTCCTCGTCGGTGTCCGTCTCGACCTTGGCCAGCTTGGCGGCCGGCTTGGCCTCCTCCTTGCGCTCCGGTGCCTCGCGGGTCGGGATGGAGGCGACCTCCGCCGATTCGGCCGGAGCCATCGGCTGGAATTGCAGGGCGAAGTTCACCGACGGATCGGCGAAGGTGGTGATGGCGGCGTAGGGGATGACCAGCCGTTCATGCATGTTGTTGAAGCTCAGCGTCACCTCGAAATGCTCGTCGAGCACCTCCAGCCCATAATACTGGTACTGGACCACGATGGTCATTTCGTTGGGATACTGCGCCGCCAGATATTCCGGGATCTCGATGCCCGGAAAGGAGGTACGGAAGGTCAGATAGAAATGATGGTTGCCTGGGAGCCCGCGTTCAGCAACTTCGCGAAGTGCGTCTCGGACGACACCGCGCAAGGCGGCCTCGACCATACGGTCATAACGCAACTGCTCTCTCGGCATGCTTGGGCGGTCCTTAACGCCAGAAAAGGTAAGTGTGGGCCTTCTGTTGCTAGGCGGCCCACGGCCCCACCCTCAGGTGCAACCCATCAGGGATTTAATTTCGATCACCTAACCGCATTAAGCGGCGACGGCAACCGGAGCAACGTTGTCGTTGGCAACTATTGCAAAGGCCCGATAACGGCGGAACCATGCCGAGCGAAGACCATGCCTTTACCACGCGTGTCGATCCTATTTCGCCCCCAACGAACCCGTTCCCAAGGCCCAACGACCGAAGGTCCGGTTGTGTGTTGGTGGAGGCGCCGGGTACCGCCCCCGGGTCCACAACGCTTATTCCGCAAGGCGTTTATCGCCATAGTCGGTGCGACCGACCCCCGTAATATATGCGCATCCGCCCGTTAATGAAAGGGGGGAGGGGGAGAATCTGAAAGGGGATGACGGGAAATCCGACCGGTCGTAGAGTGCGCCCCGAATTCAGTCCCGGAGTACCCATGCCGATCACGCCCGAGCAGCGCGCCGAGATCGACCGCCTGCGCGCCGTCACCGCCACCACCCGCCGCGCCACCGTCCCGGCCCTGGAGGAGATCCTCTACGAGCCGATCGAGGTCCTGGACCACGGTTTCGTGCGCGTCATCGACTATATGGGCGACGATTCGGCCGTCGTGCAGGCCGCGCGCGTGTCCTACGGCAAGGGCACCAAGAAGGTCACCGAGGACGCCGGCCTCATCAAGTATCTGATGCGCCACCGCCACTCGACCCCGTTCGAGATGTGCGAGATCAAGTTCCACGTCAAGCTGCCCATCTTCGTGGCGCGCCAGTGGATTCGCCACCGCACGGCGAACGTCAACGAATACTCCGCGCGCTA
>JAEZID010000546.1 GCA_023416195.1 Pseudomonadota bacterium
TGGTGTGACGCGCCCTTCCAAATCGAGGACGTGACCGGCTTCGACCAGCCCGGCCCGGCGCGCGACCGCCTGCTGGCGGTGAATCCGCTGGCCCAGTTGCCCACCCTGCGGCTGCCGGGCGGCGCCATCCTGACCGAAAGCGCCGCCATCGCCCTGCACCTGTCGGAACGGTACCCGCAGGCCGGCCTCGCCCCGCCGCCCAACGCCCCCGACCGGCCCGCCTTCCTGCACCGGCTCGTCTGGCTGGTCGCCAACGTCTACCCGACCTTCACCTACGGCGATTATCCCGAGCGCTGGACCGACGCTCCCGACAGCCTGCGCACAAGCACCGATGCCCACCGCGAACGCCTGTGGAGGCAGTTCGAGGCCGACGTCGGCTCTCGTGGTCCCTGGGTACTGGGCGAGCGCTTTTCCGCCCTCGACGTCTATGTCGGCGCCATGACCCGCTGGCAGCCGCGCCGCGACTGGTTCGCCGAGCATTGTCCGGCGCTGTCCGCCATCGCGGCCAGGGTAGACGCGCTGCCGACGCTGGCCCCGGTGTGGGCGCGGAACTTTCCCGGATAGGCGCGCGGCCTTACCGAAGCGTCCGCAGCCGGTCGAGCGGAAGGGTTTCGTCGTCGAAATCCTCGAACCCGACGCGGCAGCCCCGGCGCCCTGCTCCCAGGATCGTCCCCGGATACCAAACGCCGTCCTCCTCGGCGAGCACCCCGGCCCGCGGCTCGCAGCCGGTCAGGGCCGCGCCGGGGCCGTCGGGCGTCCAGGGGATCAGGTGCTTCGGCCCGATTTCCTCGTCCTGGTCGTCGTCATAGTCGTCGTAACGGACCAGACAGGAGCCGGACCGCCGTCCGGGCCCGAGCGCCGACGCCGGGTACCACGCCCCATCGGAGAAGGCGAAGAAGCGCTGGCGCGCGGAACAGCCGGCGGTGATCGGAGACGGGGATGGCGCCGCGACGATGACGGGCGTCGTCAGCGGGGCGGCCGGACGGTCGCCGTCACCGTCATCGTCGAAACGCGCGCCGGGAAAGATGGAGGCGATCCAGGACCGCACGCCCGAGACGCGGACGAACCATGAGCTGTCGCCGTACTGTGCATTGCCGTCGCCCGAGGTGTTCACGCCGACCACGACCCAGCGGTCGCCCAGCTGCATCCAGGCGGAGCCGCCGCTGTCCCCGGCCCCCAGCAGCCCCGCCAGACGCGACACCGGGCGCCGCGCGCCGCTGATCGGGTTTTCGACGCTGCCGTCCTCGCGCGGCAGGAAGACGCTGAGGAAATTGCCGGGATCGTCCATGCGGACGGAGCCCCGGCGGAGCGGCACCGCCTCGTCCACCACACCTTGGGCGGCGGCCTTGTCGGTTCCCTGGTTGTAGCGCTCGTCCTCGCCGGCCGAGGCGATGCCGCGCGTCCCAAACCCCATGAAGGTGATCGTCCGCCCCTTCTCGGCATTGCCGGCGTAGAGCAGCGGCGGCGGGCCGGCGTCGGTGATCGGGCCGTCCAGCCGCAGGATGGCGACATCGACGCCGGTGTGGTCGCCATCCGTGTCGTATCCGGGGTGGATCCAGACGCGCTCGCCGCGCAGGACGGTGCCGCCATCGGTTCGGACCAGAACCTCGCCCGCTTCGGCCTCGTCGAAATTGTGGGCCGAGGTCAGCACATAGGCGCGGCTGTCGTTGCCGATTCCATGATTGCCGAGCCATGTGCCGGAACCGGCGCCCCACTCCCCGTCCTCCTCGTAGGCCAGCGCCACGAGCGAGCGGAACTGCGGCTGGTTGGCGAGGCGGATGTGCGCGGAGAAGCCGTCGGCCTCGCGCCCGCGCGCCCCACCCTCCTCGCGCCATGTGCTGTCCAGGATGACGACCGCCGGAAGAGGACGGGGGATCGTCGCTCCGGTCAGGAGCACGGCGAACGCCACGGCGGTGGACCGCGCCAACTTCCGCATCTCTTCCATCCCCGTCCCGGCAACGCGCCGGTTTTCCGGAACGGGTATAGCATGGTCGCGCCGTCGTGCGATTGCCCCTGGGATCTTTTGCCCCATGACCCTCGTGGTTTTCCGGGAAAGCCATGGGAGCGCCGTGCGGCGCGCCTCAGGCGATTACCGGATCCACATAGGCCATGACCAGATGCAGGACGGCGTCCGTGTCGCCCGGGTTGCGGTAGATGTGGGGCGCGTCGGCGTCGAACAGGATCGCGTCGCCTTCCTCCAGCGCGTGGGGGCCGTCGGCGGTGACGATCTCGACGCCGCCCCGGACCACGACGATGTTCTCGGTGGTGCCGGGGGCGTGGGCTTCGGCGGCCTCCTCCGCGCCGGGGGCGAGGCGCAGCTCGTAGAACTCCACCAGCCGTTCGCCGTGCAGGGGGAACAGGGCGCGCGAGGTGAAACGCCCGTCCGGGGAGGTCAGCGGCTTGGTCTCGGCCCGGCGCAGCACGGTGGTGCCGGCGCCCTGGCTTTCGCTGAGGATGCTGGAGAAGGGAACGCCCAGCACCTTCGCGACCTTCCACACCGCGTCGATGGTGGGGATGGCGCCGGCCTGTTCGATGGACAGCAGGATCACGCGGGCGACGCCCGACAGCGCGGCGAGGCGTTCCACCGACAGCCCCTGTTGCAGCCGCAGCCGCCGGATGTTGGCGGCCACCGTTTCGCCCAGCCGGTCGCCGGCCGTGGCGGGCAAGGGCGTGGCGGGCGGGTCCGTTGCCGTGCGTTCCGATGCCGTCATGCGGGCTTCTCCTTTCATCGCTCTGGGCCGGCGCTGCCGGCATCACATCAAAGCGGGCACTCGTCAGAAGTAGGACAGTTCTTTTCGGTAAAAAAACAACCGTCAGACGCATTAAACCACAGCTTTTCCGCATATTGTCAATTTAATAAGTAGATTTTTCGAGCGGCAAACGGCTATGCACACGGACGGATGCGTGAATTGGTTCGCGCCGGTGCGGTGTCCAGCCGGAGCGCTTCGGCGGCTGGAGCCGTCAGCGCTGGCGGAGCTGTTCCAGAACCTGCCGCAACTCGCCGGGGTGCAGCGGCTTGTGGAGGAAGGAGCAGCCGCGCCGCTGGCCTTCCAGAAGGGCGCTCTGCGCCGTCTCGCCGCTGAGCACGACCGCCGGGATGTCCCGGCCGTACAGGCGGCGGACGCGGTCGATGACGTCGAAACCCGACACCGTGCCGGGCAGGCGAAGATCGGTCAGGATCACGGCCGGCGCTTCGGGCAGGCCGTCCAGCACGGCGAAGACCTCGCGCATGTCGCCGGCCGCCGCGACGTTGCAGCCCCAGCCTTCCAGGATCATGGTCAGGCCGGTCAACACCATGGAGTCGTCGTCCACGGCCAAAACGCTCATGCCGGCCAGAGGGGAGGCGCCGGCGGGCGCCGCCTGAGCCGGGGGGGCCGGCTCGGGCTCCACCTGCGGCGCACCGCTTTCCACGGTGACGGCGAACATGGTGCCGCGCCCGACCCGCGAGTGGACCTCCACCGGGGTGTGCAGCAGGTCCGACAGGCGCCGCACGATGGCCAGCCCCAGGCCAAGGCCCCGCGTGGGATCGCGGTTCGGGTTTTCCAACTGGTGGAATTCGTCGAAGATGGCGCTTTGCTGCTCCTCGGGAATGCCGAAGCCGGTGTCCCACACCTCCACCCGCCACCGGTTGCCCCGCCGGCGCATCGTCAGCAACAGGCCGCCGCGCTGGGTGTAGCGGATGGCGTTCGACAGCAGGTTGCGGACGATCCGCCCGAGCAGGACCGGATCGGTGACCGCCGTGCCGGGACGCAGGTGGGCGCGCAGGCGCAGGCCCTTTTCCTCGCACTGCGGCCGGAATTCATCGACCAGCTGGCCGAGCATCTCGTCGAGCGCGAAGGTCTGCACGTCGGCGGTGACCGTCCCGGCGTCCAGGGTGGAGATGTCCAGCAGCGCGTTCAGCAGCCGCTCGCCCGCCGTCATGGCGTTGCCCAGCATCTCTGCCGTGTGCAGGGCCTTTTCGTCGGCGATCTGCGAGCACAGCGCGTCCAGGAACAGCCGCATGGCCTGGAAGGGCTGGCGCAGGTCGTGGCTGGCCGAGGCCAGGAAGCGGGAGCGAGCGGCGGTCGTCCGTTCGATTTCGGCCCGCATGGTCCGCTCCACATCGGCGGTCGCGGCGGCGGTCACCGCGGCGGTCGCCGTCTGGCTTGCCGGCGCCTCCACGGCCATGGCCAGCACGCCGACCGTCCGCCCGCCGGCGGTCAGCGGAACGCCGGTGAAGGCGGCCGGGGTCAGCGCGATGGAAACGCCGTGGACCGGCGGGGCCGTTCTTCCCGCCTCGAACAGCGGCGCCACGGCCCGGGCCACCGCGGGCCAGTCATGGGCCAGGAAGGGGTCGGCGGGCACGCCGTCCGCCGGCCCTTTGCCCAGCAAGGCGGTCAGGACGTCGTTGGCGTGGAGCGTGGCGGCATCGGGCGTTCCCGCCAGGACGAAGGCCGGAACCGCGCAGGCGCGGCAGATGCGGCGCGCGTTCGCGACGCACTCGGCCTCGCCCCGGGCGGCGTCGGCGGTCACTTGGTCCGGCTGTGGAAACGTCACGTCGTTCTCTCTCGGGAGCCTGATGTCTCAATCGCTTGGGTATATGGGTCGCGCACCTTAGCCTTTCGTGCGTAGACGATGGAATCGCCCGAAAGCTCTAGGCTCGCCTATGCGGAAGGCACGGGGTGCAGCACCCGATGCAGATGATCCTCCACCATGTACTTGCGCCGCAGCAGGGCCATGAGGCGGATTTTCAGCACCTCCATGGGCTGGGACTTGCCGACGAAATCGTCGGCGCCCGCCGTCAGGCTGGCCGTCAGCCGGTCCTCGCCCTCCTGGCTGGTCAGGATGACGATCTGGAAAAACAGCCCGCGCCGCCGCCGGAAGCGGTCGAACCGCTCACACAGCTGGGTGCCGCTGGTCTCCGGCATGACGAGGTCGAGAATCACGCAGTCGAGCCCGCCGTCCTGCAAGGCCGCGACCGCCTCGTCGGCGTTGCGCGCGGCGACGACGTGGCAGCCGGCGTCCTCCAGCTCGGCGCGCAGGAATTCGCGGTAGGTGGCGCTGTCGTCCACGATCAGGATGCGCGCCCGCTTCAGGATGTCCGACACGGTCGGGGGCGCGTTGCGCCGCTCCAGCACGGCCATCGCCTCGCGCACCACGGCGCGGGAGTCCGCCGGATCGGCCCACAGCGAATCGGCCGGCAGGGCGACCGCCGCCGCCCGCTCCGCCGATCCCAGCAGGATGGTCGGCGCCGGGCAGTGCTGGCGCAGTTCCGCCACCGTCCGGGGCGCCGAGGCGTCGCCCTCCACCATCAGCAGATCGACGGGATGCTTGGCCAGTTCGGCGACGGCGGACTCGACGCCGTCGACGCAGCCCGCCTCGATGCCCTGCTCTTCCAGCAGCAGCTTCAGAAGCAGCCCCTGCGTCTGCGAGGCGATCACGATCAGTGCCCGAGCTCCGCTCATGAAGGCTCAACTCCCTTCGAAACCAGTTCCAGCAACCGCCCCGCCACCTTGTCCAGGGGCAGTTCCACCGTGGCGCCGCCCAGCCTGACGGCCGTTCCCGGCATGCTGTGGATCACGGCGGTGGAGGCGTGTTCGGTGATGGTGTAGGCACCGACGCGATGCATATCCACAAGGCCGCGCGCGCCGTCCTCGCCCATGCCGGTCAGCAGGACGCCGATCCCGGACGCCCCGAAGGCCGAGGCCATGGAGGTGAACAGCACGTCGCCGGACGGGCGCTGCCCGCAGACCGGTTCGGCCTGGACGAGGCGCGTGGCGCCGGGATCGGCGACCAGATGCGCCTCGCCCGGCGCGACATGGACCGTGCCGGGGCGGAGCGGCGCGTTGTGCTCGGCCAGCTTGACCGGCATCGGGAGCACCGACTCCAGCCAGGAGGCGAAGCCGGCGACGAAGGGCGCGCCGATGTGCTGCACCACGAAGATCGGCAGCGGAAAGCTCGGCGGCAGGTTCTTCAGGATTTTGACCAGAGCCGCCGGTCCGCCGGTGGAGGCGACGATGCCCAGCGCCCGAAACTTGCGGGCGTTCGCGGTCGGCGCGGCGGGACAGGAGGCGGCCGGGACCGGCGCGTCCGGCTCGCCGACGCGCCGTCCGCGTTGCCGGATCACCTTCACCTGGCTCATGATGTAGAGCTGCGTGCACAGGTGGCTGGCGACCGTCTGGTAATCGGCCCGCGCCATGCTGCCGGGCTTTTCCACCACGGCCAGCGCGCCGGCCTGCAAGGCCCGCATGGGAATGTCCAGGTCGTGCACGTCGGACGCGACGACCACGATGGGCACGGGATGCTCGCGCATCAGCCGCTTGGTCACCTCGAAGCCGTCGATGCCCGGCAGGCGGATGTCCAGCGACACCACGTCGGGCTTCGCCGACCCGACCATCCGCAACGCCTGCTCGCCGGACGAGGCGACGGCGGCGACCTCCATCCGGGGATCCTCCCCGATGACGTGGGCCAGAAGCTGCTGGACGACCGGCGAGTCCTCCACGACCAGCACGCGGACCTTCCTGGACTTGCCGATCATAGCAGCCGCCTGATTCCGGCCAGAAGCTCGTTCTGGTCGAACCTTGTCTTCACGATGTAGGCGTCGGCGCCGAGGTCCAGGCCGCGCTCCCGGTCCTCGTCGCTGGCGCGCGAGGTGACCAGGATCACCGGCAGGTCGGAGGTCCGCGGGTTGCCCTTCACCGCCTGGAGCAGCGCAAACCCGTCCATCCTCGGCATTTCCACGTCGCTGATGATGAGATCCACGTCGCCACCCTCGGCAAGACGCTCCACCGCTTCGCGGCCGTCCACGCAGAGCGTGACCCGATAGCCGTGCGCTTCCAGAATACTCTTTTCCAGGGTGCGGGTGGTGATGGAATCATCGACCACCAGGATGTGCGCGCGCCGCCTGGGCGTCTCCTCGGCGCGGGCCAGCGGCGGCAGCACCTGTCCCGCTTGCGGCGTCAGCCCGGCGACGTTCAGGACCAGGGCCGGCGAGCCGTCGTCCAGCAGCACGGTGCCGAGGAAGCGCGCCGGGTCGATGCCGACCTCGTCCGCCGCCGCGACCACCCCGTCGCGGGTCCCCAGCAGATCGTCCACCAGCAGGGCGAGCCGCCGCCCGCCCGCGCGGACCACGGCCAGCGCCAGTTTCCGCGCCCCGTTCGGCGTCGCCGCGTCGTAGCCCAGCAGGCCGGCCAGCGACGCCACGGGCACGTCCTCCCCGTCCAGGCGGATGGTCGGGGTGGCGAGGTCGGTGAACAGCTCCTCCGCCGGGACGCGCAGCACGCGCGCCACGTCGGCGCCCGGCAGCGCCAGAATGTCGTCATCCACCGCGATGAAGACGAGACGCTGGCTGAGCAGGCTGAGCGGCACCTCGATGGTCACCACCGTGCCGCCGCCCGGCCGTTCGGACACCGTCAGCGTGCCTTGCAGGCGGGTGACCTCCTGCCGGGCGATGGCCAGCCCCATGCCGCGCCCGGCCAGCTCCGTCGTCGTGTCGGCGGTGGAAAAGCCCGGTTCGAAGATCAGGCTCAGCAGCCGGTCGGGCGGCGCGGAGGCGGCCTCCTCCTCGGTCAGCAGGCCGCGCTCCACGGCGCGGCGCGCGATGGCCTCGGGGTTCAGGCCGCGCCCGTCGTCCTCCAGCCGCAGGGTCAGGCGGCGGCCGACCACCGACGTTTCGAACCGGACGGTCGCCGCCGCGCGCTTGCCGGCCGCCACCCGCTCGCGCGGTGTCTCGACGCCGTGGCTGACTGCGTTGCGGGCGATGTGCAGAATGGGGTCCTTCAGCCGTTGCAGGACGATGCGGTCGGCCTCCGTCTCCAGGCCGCGGACGTCGACCTCGACCTCCTTGCCCTGGGTGCGGCTGAGTTCGCGGATCATGCGGCCGAGCTCGCTGAACTGGGTCTCCGCCGGCATCATGCGCATCTGCCGCACCTCCTCCTGGAGGCCGCCGCTCCAGCGGCGCAGCGCCCACAGGTGGCGGTCGTGCGCCCGGTGCGCCGAGTCCAGCGCCGCCCCCAGCGCGCGGAAGCGCCGCTCGAAGGACATCATGCGGGCCGCCGTCTCGTCGCTCTGCCCGACGCGGGGGCGCACCGCCTGCCAGCTCCGCTCCAGCGCCCGCCATTCGCCGCGCAGCTCGTGCAGCTGTTCGACCAGCGCGGACT
>JAEZID010000188.1 GCA_023416195.1 Pseudomonadota bacterium
GACGCGGACGCCGCGCGCGCGGGCGTGCTCCAGATCCACCGCGTCGGTGCCCACGCCGTTGATGGCGATGATGCCCAGGTTCGGGCAGGCGTCGGCCACGGCGTTGCTCACCCCGGTGCCGCCGCCGGTGACGATGGCGCGGACGCGCGGCCCCACCTCGGCCAGCATCCGGTCCCGGTCGGGCGCCGCGGCGAGGCGGTGGACGGTGTAGGACGCGTCCAGCGCCGCCTCGATGGACGGCATCATGGATTCGACCAGGATGATCTCAGGCTTCATGAACGACGGTCCTCAGTGGGAGAGAATCTGGCCGAGGAAGGTCCGGGTGCGTTCGGACCGCGGGTTGGTGAAGAAGGCGTCGGGCGTGTTCTGCTCGACGATCTCACCCTGGTCCATGAAGATCACACGGTGCGCGACCGACTTGGCGAAGCCCATCTCGTGCGTGACGCACAGCATGGTCATGCCGTCCTCGGCCAGGGAGATCATGGTTTCCAGCACCTCCTTGACCATCTCGGGGTCGAGGGCGGAGGTCGGCTCGTCGAACAGCATGACCTGGGGGTTCATGCACAGCGCGCGGGCGATGGCGACGCGCTGCTGCTGCCCGCCGGACAGCTGGCCGGGGTACTTGTCGGCCTGCTCCGGGATGCGCACGCGCTCCAGATAGGTCATGGCGATGGCCTTCGCCTCCGCCTTGGGCAGGCCGCGCACCTTCAGCGGCGCCAGCATGCAGTTCTGGAGCACGGTCAGGTGCGGGAACAGGTTGAACTGCTGGAACACCATGCCGACCTCGCGCCGGACGGCGTCCAGCTGGCGGTGATGGGCGCCCAGCTCCACCCCGTTGACGGTGATGCGGCCTTCCTGATGCCGTTCCAGCTGGTTGATGCAGCGGATCAGGGTCGATTTGCCGGACCCGGACGGGCCGCAGATGACGATGCGCTCGCCCCTTTGGACCTCAAGGTCGATGTTCTTCAGCACCTGGAAGCTGTCGTACCATTTCTGGACGCCTTCCATGCGGATGATGACGTCCTTCTCCATGGGTCGCGGCACGGTGTTTCCCTTGAGATCGTCGGCCAGCGCCATGTCTTGCCCTCCGGTTCTTCGAAGCGTCCTCGCGGGCCGGGGATGGCCCGCGAGGACTTTCACGATCAGGACTTGACGGCCGACGGAAGGTCGGTGCCCAGCCACTTCTGGTGAATGGTGTTCAGCTCGCCGTTGTTCTTCACGGTGTCGATGAAGTCGTTGACCCACTTCTGCAGGGCGTCCTGGTTCTGCCGCATGGCGATGCCCTGGACCTGGGCGCGCAGGACGAACTTCATCTCGTAATCGTTTTGCGGGGCCATCTTCTTGATCTGCTGCGCGACCACGTTGCTGACGCCCAGCGCGTCGACCTGGCCGGACAGCAGCGCCTGCACCGCGCCGGCGTCGTCGTCGAAGCGCATGATGCGCGCGTCCTTCGGCGCCGCCGCCGTGACCGACTGGTCCTGCGTGCTGGCGCGGGTGACGCCGACGCGCTTGCCGGACAGATCCTCCGGACCCTTGATGGCCGTCTTCTGCGGGGCGAGCAGGCCGATTTCGATGGCGGCGTAGGGCTTGGAGAAGGTGACCTGCTTGGCGCGCTCCTCCGTGATGCCGAGCGAGGCGACCAGCAGATCGACCTTGTTGGTCAGCAGGTAGGGGATGCGGTTCGGGCCGGTGACCGGCACGATCTCCACATCGACGCCCATGTGCTTGGCCAGCAGCTTGGCCACGTCGGCGTCGTAGCCGTCGGGCTTGCCGTCGGACGTGGTGATGCCGAAGGGCGGGAAGTCCACCAGCATGCCGACGGTCAGCTTCTTCTTCGCCTTAATCTCATCGACGGTCTGGGCGGAGGCCGGAGCGGCAAAGCCGACAGCGGCGGCGATCATCAGGCCGGCGACAGCCGTGCGGCGGGAGATGAAGAGGTTCATGAGCGATTTCCTCGTGGTTCTTTGGTTTTGGACGGAGGATTCGATGGTAGAGGCCGTCAGCGGCTGCGGGCCGCGTAACGCTGCTCCAGCCGCGCGCTCCACAGAGACAGCGGCCAGCACATCAGGAAATAGAGCGCCGCCACGATGCTGAAGACCAGGAAGGGCTGGAAGGTGGCGTTGTTGACGATCTGCCCGGCGCGGGTCAGCTCGGTGAAGCCGATGATCGCGGCCAGCGAGGTGCCCTTGATCAACTGCACCAGATAGCCGACCGTGGGGGCCACGGCGATCTTCACCGCCTGCGGCAGCACGACGTAGCGCATCAGCCCCGGATAGCGCAGGCCCAGCGCGGAGCCCGCCTCCCATTGGCCGCGCGGCACCGCCTGGATGCAGCCGCGCCAGATCTCGCCCAGGAAGGCGCTGGCGTTCAGCGTCAGGCCCAGCGCGGCGGCGGCCCAGGGATTGATGTCGAAGCCCAGCACCGTGGCCCCGAAGAACACCAGGAACAGCTGCATCAGCAGCGGCGTGCCCTGGAAGATCTGGATGTAGCCGGTGGCAGCCAGGCGGATCGGCTTGACGGTGGAGGTCCGCCCCAGCGCGACGAACAGGCCGACCGTGGCGCCGCCGATGAAGGAGATGGCCGACAGCGCCAGCGTCCATTGCACGGCGCTGAGCAGGAACAGGAAGTCGTTGTATCCGAAGGTGCGGATCATGGCGCGCGGCTCCTCACCGGCGGTCGAGGTCGTAGGCGAAGACGAGCCGCTGGATGCCGGCGAACACGGCCGAGAACATCATGGACAGCGCCAGATAGATGGCCGTCACGACGATGTAGATCTCGAAGCTGCGGAAGGTCTGCGACTGGATGTTGTTGGCGACGGAGGTCAGCTCGTCCGCCGAGATCGCCGAGACCACGCTGGAGCTGAGCATCAGCAGGATGAACTGGCTGGTCAGCGCCGGATAGACGGTGCGCAGCGCGGGTTTCAGGACGACGTAGCGGAACACCTGCAACGGGCGCAGGCCGAGCGCGAGGCCGGCTTCGACCTGTCCCTTTTGGATCGATTCGATGCCGGCGCGGATGATCTCCGTCGCGTAGGCACCGACGTTGACCACCATGGCGATCAGCGCGGCCACGTCCGGCGACATCCGCAGCCCGAGGCTGGGCAGGCCGAAGAAGATCAGGAAGATCTGCACCAGGAACGGCGTGTTCCGGATGATCTCGATATAGGCGTTGATCAGCCAGCGCACCGGCTTCGGTCCGGAAGTCTTGCCCAGCGCGCACAGAATGGCGACGGCAAGCCCGATGACCATGGCGCCGACCGACAGCTGGATGGTCAGCCATGCGCCTTGAAGCAGGTATTCCCACGACGACAGGACGGCGTCGAATTGAAATTCGTAGTTCACGGACATCCCTCCGCATCCGCATCGTCCGCTTCTTCGGGAAGCGTTTCGCGCGGATGGCCTTTCTTCGAACCAACGACCGAGCAAGCGGCGGTTCCGGCTTCAGCGAAACGGTAGTTGGATCGATCCAAGAGAGCAAGCAGGAAAACGCTTGTATAGCAAACAATCAGCGAAATTGCGGAAAACAATGGTCGAAAACAGGCTCCGCCAAAACCGGCATGCGGGACGACCATACGGCCGGCGCATGAAGGATTCATGGCCGGCCGGCCGTATGGCCCTCTCGCACGTTGCGTAGCTCTCGCCCTTTGCCAACGGCAAAGGGCGAGAGCTACGCAACGTGCTGCCGGGTTTGAACCGAAGGCGTTTGATGGAACCCATCAAACGCCTTCGATATCAGACCGGGCGCCCCGTATGCCGGGACCGGTCAGGCCATGGACAGGAGAACCTCGTTGCTGCCGCGCCAGATCATGTCGACGGCGACGTAGGTGATGATGGCAAGGCCGATCCAGCCGATCCAGCGGTGCTTGTGCAGCACATGCGCGATCATGTTGGCCGCCGCGCCCATCAGCACGACCGACAGCAGCAGGCCGATGACCAGGATGGTGGGATGCTCCTTCGCGGCGCCGGCCACCGCCAGCACGTTGTCCAGCGACATCGACACGTCGGCCACGATGATCTGCCAGATCGCCGCGCCGACCGTCGTCGCGCCGGCGGCGGCGACGGCGGCATCGCCCATGGCGTTTCCGTTGCCGCTGCCGTTTCCGGCGGTGGCGGTTCCCGACACGTCGGGCGCGCTGAGGGCCTCGTCGGGCGCCACCTCGTCCTGGCCATGCGTGCGCAGCTCGCGGAACATCTTCCAGCAGACCCACAGCAGCAGCACGCCGCCGGCCAGCGTCAGGCCGATGATGGCGAGAAGCTGCGTGGTGATCAGCGCGAAGAAGATGCGCAGCACGATGGCGGCGGCGATGCCCCAGAAGATGACCTTGCGGCGCATCGCCAGCGGTACGGCCGCCGCCGCCATGCCGACCACGATGGCGTTGTCGCCGGCCAGCACGAGGTCGATGGCGATGACTTGGAACAGCGCGGACAGCGCCTCGGTCGTGAGAAGATCGGTCATGCGGTGCCTTGCTCTTGCGTTGGGCGGAAGAGCGGCGCGCCCGCGGGGATCCATCGCACGGGGACGGTGGAAAGCCGGACCGGAGGCATCGGCGGAGGCCGCTCGCGTGTCTTCCAGTCCGACATCACAGTTCAGGGGAACTGCCAGAGGGGCCCGGCCTGGTCGCCAAGCTGTAGACGAACGCGGTGCGCGCCTCAACCCCGATGACGTGCCCGTCGCGCGTCGGCCTTGACTTTGCCGATGCTGTTGAGAAGATGGCAGCCATGCGTGGACGGCATGGCATTTCTTTTCCCGGACAATCCCACGCCTTCGCGGGATAAGGGCTGGTCTTTGAAGCGACGGCGGCCTTCACGACGATTGCAACGCTGAAAATATACTAGTATGCCCGAGCCTTTCGGCCGCCATGGACGCCGGCCCTGACATTCCGCGGTTGACCTCCCGATCATGACGCTCGCTCTCCACATGATGCCGCTTGTCGGCACCATCCTTCTCCTCGCTTCCCGCCGCGTCAGCCTGCTGAACGCGGGTGTGATCGGCATGCTGCTGGCGCTCGCCCTGCTGATCGCGGCCCAGCCGTCCGCGGGGGAGGCGCTGGACACGGTGGCGGTCAAGGTGGCGGTCAAGGCCGCCGAGGGCGCGTGGCTGGCGTGGCACGCCATGTCGATCATCGCCGCCGGGCTGCTGTTCCACCGCGCCTTCGAAACCGCCCCCCGACCCGAAGGCGTCACGCTCCAGGGAGAAAGGCGGCGCGCCGTGTTCGTCGCCTGTTTCCTGGTCGGCCCCTTTGCCGAGTCCGTCACCGGCTTCGGCGTCGGTCTGGTCGTGGCGCTCGCCATGCTGCGTCACATGGGCCTGCCGCTGGTCCACGCGGCGGCGCTCGGCCTGTTCAGCCAGGTGCTGGCTCCATGGGGGGCGATGGGCGTCGGCACGCGGGTGGGCGCCGAGCTGATCGGCGTGTCCTTCGCCGAGCTTGGGACGGCGAGCGCGCTGTTGATGGCGGTCGTGCTGCCGTGCCTTCTGCCGGTCTTCTGGCGCCTGATCCACCAGTCGGGGCTGGAATCCACCCTGGCGGATCGGGCGACCGACCTCGTCCTCATCCTGGGGCTGGCGGCGCTGATCTGGGCGACCAACCGCTTCGTCGCCCCCGAACTGGGCGGGGGATTGGCGACGGGGATCATGCTGGTGCTGGTCGAAGGCCCGCGCCTTCTGCGCAGCGACGTGGACATGGGGCAGCTTCTGCGGCGGCTGTGGCCCTACATTGCGCTGGTTTGCGGTCTGATGGCGACGCGCCTCGTGCCGCCGCTTTCCGACTGGGCCGGGAGTTGGCTGGTGCTCGACCCGTTCGGCGGCTTGGCGCCGCTCGCCGTGCTGCGCCATCCGGCGACCTGGATGGTGCTGATCGCCGCCATCCTGCTCGCCCCGCTGCCCGGCGGCAAAGCCAGGGAGGTGGCCGGCGGCGCCGTTCGCGCGGCCCTGGTGCCCATGGCGGCAACCCTGGTCTTCGTCGAGCTGGCGACCTTCATGGCGGCGTCGGGTGGGGCCGCGATGTTCGGTCAGGCGTGGCGGGAGGTCGCCGAGACCATGGCGGTGCTGGCCACGCCGGTCTTCGGCGCCGCCGCCGGGGTGCTGACCGGGTCCAACACGGCGTCCAACGCGTTGATGATGCACATCCAGTTGAGCCTCGCGGCCGAAAGCGGCCTGTCGCCGATGCTCACGGCGGCGGTTCAGACGGTCTCGGGCAGCATCTGCACGATGCTGACCCCCGGCCGCATCGTCCTGGCCGCCGGCCTGCTCGGCCTGAAGTCGGCGGAAGGTGCGATCTACCGACTGGCGCTGCCCATCGGGCTGGTGTCCGTCCTGTCCCTGCTGGCTGTCATCGTCGCGATGGTCGGCCTGACGGCGTGGGGTTTGGTTTGACTGGCCGTGGTTTGTAGGCCGGAGGTCGGGGCGCGTCTTGACTTCCGGCCTTTTGCCCTGCATTATGATGCATCATACATCGGTGATGCGGATGTCGGGGCGGCGGGGGACCGATGGGCGGGTACGATCTGAACCTTGTCGAGCACGACAACCTCGGCAGCACGATTTACCAGAAGCTGTGCGAGGCCCTGATAAAGGGCGTGTTCAAACCGGGCGACCGACTGAAGATCCGCGACCTGGCGGAGCGGCTGGGAACGAGCGTCACGCCGGTGCGCGACGCCATTCTGCGGCTCGTGCAGGATCAGGCCCTCGTGCTGCGCTCGCCGCGCGACATCCGCGTTCCCATGCTGACCAAGGCCGGCTATCTGGAAATCCGCGACATCCGCCTGAACCTCGAAGGGCTGGCCGCCGAGCGCGCCGCCCAGAAGGCCACGCCCGCCCAGATCCGCGCCCTGGAAGCCCTGTTGAAGCGCAACGAGGAGGCGATCGGCGCCGACGACACGCCGCTGGCCACCGAACTCAACCAGATGTTCCACTTCGCGCTTGCCGACATCGCGAACATGCCGGTGCTGCGCGACATCCAGCGGCGGCTGTGGCTCCAGATGGGGCCGCTGATCGCCGACGTTTACGGGGGCGCCGGTCGTGTCATGATCGACCACCACTATCCGCTGATGGACGCCATCCGGCGCCACGACGGTCCGGCCGCCAGCCACGCCATCCAGACGGACATCCTGTCGGCCAGCGGGCCGATTCTCGACCGGATCGACGCGGCGTTCACCAGGCCGGTCACCTCCTGATGAGCGCCCATTCTTCCCTTCAACATGATGCATCAAACATCGACGTTCCGAGCGACGAGGAAACATTTGCCATGACGGCAGAAGATGTTCTGACCACCGCCGCGCCGCCGGTCTCCACGGACGAGGCCGCCGCCGCCGCGATGCGGTATTTCGGCGTGGCCGGCACCGTGCGGGCGCTGACCAGCGAGCGCGACCGCAACTTCCACATCGCCGCCCCGGACGGGCAAGGCTATGTGCTGAAGTTCACCAACCCGGCGGAGCCGCCGGTCGTCACCCACTTCCAGACCCAGGCCATGCTGCACGTCGCGGCGCGCGACGCCACCCTGCCGGTGCCGCGCGTCGTGCCGACCCTGGACGGCGGGACCGAGGTGACGGTCGAGGCCGATGGCCGCGCCATGGTGCTGCGGCTCTTGACCTATCTGGACGGCACGCCGCTCCACGCCACGCCGTCGTCGCCGGGGCAGATGCGGGCGCTGGGCACGACCCTGGCCCGGCTGGACCGGGCGCTCGCCGGTTTCGAGCATCCCGGCTCGCAGCGGGATCTGCTGTGGGACATCACGCGCACCGCCGGCGTCCGCGACCGGCTGCACCATGTCGAGGACGAGGCGCGCCGGCGGATGGTCGAGCGGTTCGTGGACCGCTTCGCCGCCGAGGTGGCGCCCCGGCTGCCCGCGCTGCGCCATCAGGTCATTCACAACGACCTCAACCCCCACAATGTGGTGATCGATCCGGTGGGCCACGAGGCGGTCACCGGCATCATCGACTTCGGCGACGCGCTGAAGGCCCCGCTGGTCAACGATCTGGCGACGGCGCTCGCCTATCACGTTGCCGGTGGGCACGTCGCCGGCGGCCCAAGTGCCGGTGATGAGTCGCCCTTCGGCTCCATCGTCGCGATGACCCGCGCCTACAACGCCGTGCTTCCGCTGGAGCCGGAGGAAGTGGAACTGCTGCCCGATCTGGTGGCCGCCCGCCTCGCCCTGACCATCGGCATCACCAGCTGGCGGGCCGCCGTCTACCCCGAGAACCGCGCCTACATTCTGCGCAACGCCGAACGCGCCTTCGCCGGTCTCGGCCGGCTGACCGGCGACGAGGCCCCCACCGCGATCCGCCTGCTCCGTCAGGCCTGCCAGGAAGACTGATCCCATGACCATGATCAACGCCTATGCGCCCGACGCCGCCGGTTCCCTGCCGGAGCGCGAGCGCGCCCTGATCGCTCGCCGCGAACGGCTGCTCGGCCCGGCCTACCGCCTGTTCTACGCCGACCCGGTGCACGTCGTGCGGGGTGAGGGGGCGTATCTCTACGATCCCGACGGCAACCGCTATCTGGACGCCTACAACAACGTCGCCTCGGTCGGGCACTGCCGGCCGGAGGTGGTGGAGGCGATGGCGGCGCAGGCGGCCGTGCTGAACACCCACACGCGCTACCTGACCGACGGCATCCTCGACTTCGCCGAAGCCTTCCTGGCGGAGTTCCCGACGGAACTGTCGCACCTGATGATGACCTGCACCGGCAGCGAGGCCAACGATCTGGCCCTGCGCGTCGCCCGCGTCCACACCGGCGGGACGGGCGTGGTCATCGCGCACAACGCCTATCACGGCGTGACCACCGCGCTCGCCGAGATGTCGCCCTCGCTCGGCCCGGCGGCGAAGCTGGGGGATCACGTCCGCGTGGTGGCGGCGCCGGACGGCTACCGCATCCCGGAGGCCGAGGTCGGGGCCGCCTTCGCCCGCGCCGTGGAAGCGGCCATCGCCGACATGGCGGAACAGGGCATCAAGCCGGCGGCGCTGCTGGTCGACACCATCTTCTCCAGCAGCGGCGTCTTCACCGATCCGGCCGGCTTCCTCGCCCCGGCGGTGGAGGTCATGCGCAAGGCCGGCGGCATCTTCATCGCCGACGAGGTGCAGCCCGGATTCGGGCGGCTCGGCACGCACATGTGGGGCTTCGCGCGCCATGGGCTGGTGCCGGACATCGTCACGGTCGGCAAGCCCATGGGCAACGGCCATCCGGTGGCCGGCGCGGTGTTCCGGCCGGAGGTGATCGAGGCCTTCGGCAAGAGCCAGCGTTATTTCAACACCTTCGGCGGAAACCCGGTGTCCTGCGCCGTGGCGCACGCGGTGCTGAAGGTCATCAAGGCGGAGCGCCTTCAGGAAAACGCCCTCGCGGTCGGCACCGAGATGATCGAGGGCCTGCGCGCCCTGTCCGCCAAGCACGACCTGATCGGCGACGTGCGCGGCAGCGGCCTGTTCATCGGCGTTGAGATGGTGCGCGACCGCGCCCTGAAGACTCCGGCGTCGGAGGAGACCGCCCGCGTGGTCAACGGCATGCGCCGGCGCCGGGTGCTCATCAGCGCGACCGGGCAGGAGGGGCATATCCTGAAGATCCGGCCGCCGCTGGTCTTCTCGTCGGACGATGCCAAGCTGTTCCTCGCTACCCTGGACGAGGTGCTGGCGGCGCTGTAGCGCATCCCACCTTTTGCATGTCAGCGTAGGCGCCGCCGTTGTGCCGGGCTGTGAAGTCCGGCACCTTCGGTGCGCCTCTTTTCCAGGACAGGGAGACAGCCGACATGAGGTTCGCCACGGCCGGGGCCACGGTTGGGGATGCCTGTTAGCCCATGGACCTGCTGACGCCCCTGTCCGACATCGCCGCCGTGGTGGTGCCGGTGTTCCTGATCGCGGCCATCGGCTTCGGAT
>JAEZID010000581.1 GCA_023416195.1 Pseudomonadota bacterium
GGGGCAGTGGCGGCAATTCGTGCTCGACCTCGGCCGGGCGGAGGTGGCGGACTATCTGTTCGGGAAGATCGACGCGCTGCTGCGGCCCGGATACATCGGCTACCTGAAGTGGGACATGAACCGCGACGTCGCTCCGGCGGGGGTGGCGGGCGAGCCAGCCTATGGGCGGCACACGCGGGCGCTGTATGGCCTGATCGACCGGCTGCGGGCCGCCCACCCCGACGTGGAGATCGAGACCTGCGCGTCCGGCGGCGGGCGGGCCGACTGGGGGATTCTGGAGCGGACGGAACGCGTCTGGGTCAGCGACAGCAACGATGCGCACGACCGGCTGTCCATCCAGCGTGGCTTCTCGCTGTTCTTCCCGCCGGAGGTGATGGGGTCGCATGTGGGGCGCGAGCGCTGCACGGTGACCAGCCGGCGGAACGATCTGGGCTTCCGGGCGGCGGTCGCTCTGTTCGGGCACATGGGCGTGGAATGGGACATCCGCGCGCTGAGCCAGGAGGAACTGGCGGAGCTGGCCGCCTGGATCGCCTTGCACAAGCGGCACCGGGCGTTGCTGCACGGCGGCCGGTCGGTGCGGCTGGATTTGGATGGGGTGGAGGCGACCGGGCATGGCGTGGTCGCGCCGGACGGCAGCGAGGCGCTTTACCTCGTGGCGCGGCTGGTCACCCGGCCGGCGCCCATCGCCGTTCGGCTGGCCGGGCTTGCCCCCGACGCGATGTATGTGGTGAGGGTGCCCGAGCCCGCGCCGGACGGCGCCTTGCCCTGGGGGCGGGAAAGCCCGCCGCTCAGCGGGCGGCTGCTGGGCTTCTACGGCGTCCGGGTCGGGCTGGGACGGCCGGACACGGCCGTGGTGCTGCACCTGGAACGGGTGGGGTGAGGTCTTCTACGCAGCCTGGACGCTGTTGTCCTTGCGGCGGGACAGCTGAAGCTGGCCGTCGTGGCATTTCACGTAGGTGGTCTTGCCGGCCTTCAGATTGTCGCAGATGGTGACCAGAGCGCGGGGAATGGCCGCGAACTCCTTGGAGCCGCGCGACTGCGTGTTGTAGCTGGCGAGGTGCTTGCGAAGCTCCTCCTTCGACACCGGCTTTCCGTCGTTTCCGATCATGGCGTCCCCGTGGATGGTCCTGGGAGGACGCTACGCGGAAGCGGGCCGGGCCTCAACCGTCCTTCTTATCGGCATCCCGTTGAATGGGGCGCGGCGGCATCGGCAATACCTCCTTATGACCGCCAGTCGCTTGACAGAGTGTTCGGCGCCGCCGGATGATTCGCGCCTCGGACCGAGAACCTCGAAAAAATCGGCAGGGAGAACCGGAAACCATGAACACGCTCGCTCGCCGCGTCGTCGGCGCCGCTTTTGTTGCGCTCGCCACGGGAATCCTGGGCGGCGCCGTCACCCCGGCCTTGGCGGACACGCCGAAGGACACGCTGGTGATGGCCTGGCAGTTCGACGACATCGTGACGCTCGACCCCGGCGAGATTTTCGAGCTGTCGGGCGCGGAGTACGGCGCGCAGGTCTATGACCGGCTGATCCGCTTCGACGTGAAGGACGTCAGCAAGATCGACGGGCAGGTCGCCGAAAGCTGGACCGTGTCGGACGATGGCAAGACCTTCACCTTCAAGATCCGCGACGGGATCAAGTTCCACTCCGGCAACCCGCTGACGGCCGAGGACGTTGCTTACTCCTTCCAGCGCGCCGTGAAGATGAACAAGGGGCCGGCCTTCATCCTGACCCAGTTCGGCCTGACCCCGGAGAACGTCGACCAGAAGGTGCGCGCCACCGACCCGCGCACGCTGGTGTTCGAGACTGACAAGACCTACGCGCCGACCTTCGTTCTGTACTGCATGACCGCCGACGTGACGGGCGTGGTGGACAGCAAACTGGTCAAGAGCAAGGAGGTCAACGGCGACTTCGGCAACGCCTTCCTGAAGACCAACTCCGCCGGGTCCGGCCCCTTCATGCTGAAGCAGTGGAAGGCGAGTGAGCTTCTGTCGCTGGAGGCCAACGCCAATTACTGGGGCGGCGCGCCGAAGGTGAAGCGGGTGCTGATTCGCCAGATCGCCGAGCCGGCGACCCAGCGCCTGCTGCTGGAAAAGGGCGACGTGGACGTGGCCCGCAACCTGAAGCCCGAGCAGTTCGAGCCGCTGCGCGGCAACGACAAGATCCGCATCGTCCAGGCGCCCAAGGGCACGCTGTTCTATTTCGGCCTGAACCAGAAGAACGAGATTCTGGCCAAGCCCGAGGTGCGCCAGGCCATGAAGTACCTCGTCGATTACGACGGCATGGCGAAGACCATCATGAACGGCCTCGGCACCGTTCATCAGGCCTTCCTGCCGAAGGGCTTCCTGGGCGCGCTGGAGGAGAACCCGTACAAATACGACCCGGCCAAGGCCAAGGAGCTGCTGAAGGCCGCCGGCTATCCGGACGGCTTCACCATCACCATGGACGTGCGCAACACCTCGCCCAGCATGGACATGGCGCAGGCCATCCAGGGCAGCGCGGCGGCGGCCGGCGTGAAGATCAACCTGCTGCCGGCGGACGGCAAGCAGGTCGTCACCAAGTACCGCGCCCGCAACCACGACATGCTGCTGTACCAGTGGGGCGCCGACTATCAGGATCCGCACACCAACGCCGACACCTTCGCCGCCAACCCGGACAACCGCGACGACGCCAAGGCCAAGCCGCTGACCTGGCGCAACGCCTGGGACATTCCGGAGCTGACCAAGAAGACCGAAGCCGCCGTGCAGGAGCGCGACACCGCCAAGCGCGCCGCCATGTACCAGGAGCTTCAGCGCGAGGTGCTGGACACCTCGCCCTTCGTGATCATGTTCCAGCAGACCGAGGTGATCGCGGAGCGCAGCAACGTCGAAGGGCTGGTCTGGGGGCCGAGCTTCGACAGCAACTACTACTGGAAGGTCAGCAAGAAGTGATCGGCCGTTCCCTCTCCCCTTTGGGGAGAGGGTTAGGGTGAGGGGGATGCGCGTCTGCCGGACGTCCCGGTGTCGCGCGCCCCTCCCTCCCCGGAGGGGAGAGGGTTGATTTGCTCATGAGAGTGCCTTGGCTGGAATCCTGAAACGTCCGGGCTTTCCCGGCCGCCGCCATGTGGTGCGCGGGACGAGTCTGCTGGTGACGCTGGCGCTGACCTTCCTGGGTCTGCTGCTGGTCACCTTCCTGATCGGGCGGGTGGTGCCGATCGACCCGGTGATCGCCATGGTCGGCGACCGCGTGTCGGCCGACACCTACCAGCGCATCCGGCAGGAGCTGGGGCTGGACCTGCCGCTGTGGCAGCAGTTCCTGCGCTACGTCGGCGACGTGCTGCGCGGCGACTTCGGGGAGTCGGTGCTGACCTCCCGCCCGGTGCTGGAGGACGTCGCCCGCGTCTTCCCGGCGACGCTGGAACTGGCGACGGCGGCCATCATCATCGGCGTGACGCTGGGCGTGCCGGCGGGGGTGGTCGCGGCGGTGAACCGGGGGCGCTGGCCGGACCATGTGATCCGCGTGCTGGGGCTGGTCGGCCATTCGATCCCCGTCTTCTGGCTGGGGCTGATGGCGCTGCTGATCTTCTACGCCCGGCTGGACTGGGCGCCGGGGCCGGGGCGGGTGGACGTGTTCTACGAGGGGCTGGTCGAGCCGGTGACCGGCATCATCACCGTGGACGCCCTGCTGGCCGGCGAGACGGACGTGTTCTGGAACGCGCTGGCCCATCTGGTGCTGCCGGCGTCCATCCTGGGATACTACAGCGTCGCCTACATCGCGCGCATGACGCGCAGCTTCATGCTGGACCAGTTGCGCCAGGAATACATCACGACCGCCCGCGTGAAGGGCATGTCCGAGACCCGCGTGATCTGGCGCCACGCGCTGGGCAACATCGCGGTGCCGCTGACCACGGTGGTGGCGCTGTCCTACGCGTCCCTGCTGGAAGGGTCGGTGCTGACCGAGACGGTGTTCGCCTGGCCGGGGCTGGGGCTCTACATCACCAACTCGCTGCTGAGCGCCGACATGAATGCGGTGCTGGGCGGCACGCTGGTGGTGGGGGCGGTCTTCATCGGGTTGAACCTGCTGTCCGACCTGCTGTACCGCCTGCTGGATCCGAGGGCGCGATGACCGCAAGGGCGTGGCTTATGACCGAGACGCCGCACTCGCGCACGCAGGCGCGGCTGGGGCGGGTTTACATCGGCTGGCTCACCTTCGCCCGCAACCGGCTGGCCATGCTGGGGCTGGGGATCGTGCTGCTGCTGGTGCTGATGGCGGCGCTGGCGCCGGTGCTGGCGCCCTACGATCCTTACACGCAGGATTTGGCGAACCGGCTGATGCCGCCGAGCGCCGCCCACTGGCTGGGCACCGACGCCTTCGGGCGGGACATCCTGTCGCGCATCCTCTACGGCTCGCGGCTGACGCTGATGATCGTGGCGCTGGTCGCGGTGACGGCGCCGGTGGCCGGGCTGTTGATCGGGACGGTCGCGGGCTATCTGGGCGGCTGGGTGGACACGGTGCTGATGCGCGTGACCGACGTCTTCCTGGCCTTTCCGAAGCTGATCCTGGCGCTGGCCTTCGTCTCGGCGCTGGGGCCGGGGATCGAGAACGCGATCATCGCCATCGCCATCACCTCCTGGCCGCCCTACGCGCGCATCGCGCGGGCGGAGACGATCACCATCCGCAACAGCGACTTCATCAGCGCGGTGCGGCTGCAGGGGGCGTCGCGGCTGCGGATCATCCTGGGGCATGTGGTGCCGCTGTGCACGTCGTCGCTGATCGTGCGGGGGACGCTGGACATGGCGGGGATCATCCTGACGGCGGCGGGGCTGGGCTTCCGGGGGTTGGGTGCGCAGCCGCCGGCGCCGGAATGGGGCGCGATGATCGCCACCGGGCGCCAGTATGTGCTGGAGCAGTGGTGGGTCGCCACCATGCCCGGCATTGCCATTTTCGTGGTCAGCCTGGGCTTCAACCTGCTGGGCGACGGCCTGCGCGACGTGCTGGACCCGAAGGCATCATGAGCGACAAGCCTTTGCTGGAAGTCGAGAACCTCCGGATTTCCTTCCCGACCCGGACGGGCGTGACGCAGGCGGTGCGTGGCGTGTCCTTTTCCGTGGGGCGGGAGAAGCTGGGCATCGTCGGCGAGTCCGGCTCCGGCAAGTCGATGACCGGGCGGGCCGTGCTGCGGCTGGTGCCGCCGCCGGGGATCGTGACGGCCGACCGGCTGAGCTTCCAGGGCGAGGATCTGCTGGGCATGAACGAGAATCGGCTCCGCGACATTCGCGGGCGGCGCATCTCCATGGTCATGCAGGATCCGAAATTCTCGCTGAACCCGGTGATGACCGTGGGGCGGCAGATCGCCGAGGCGTACCGGGTGCATTCCGACGCCGGCAAGGCCGAGGCCAGGCGCCGCGCGCTGGAGATGCTGGAGGCCGTGCGCATCCGCGATCCGGAACGGGTCTACGGCCTCTACCCGCACGAGGTGTCGGGCGGCATGGGGCAGCGCATCATGATCGCCATGATGCTGATCCCGAACCCGGACCTGCTGATCGCCGACGAGCCGACCTCCGCGCTCGACGTGACGGTGCAGATGCAGGTTCTCGCCATCATGGACGAGCTGTGCAGCCGCCGGGGCATGGGGATGGTCTTCATCAGCCACGACCTGAACCTCGTGGCGTCCTTCTGCGACCGCATCCTGATCATGTACGCCGGGCGGGTGGTGGAGACCTGCCGGGCGTCGGAGCTGCACAACGCCAAGCATCCCTACACGCGCGGCCTGCTGGACAGCCTGCCGAGGCTGGACGACACGCGGGCGGAACTGCCGGTGCTGAACCGGGATCCGGCGTGGCTGGAGGAACCTTCCGGGAGGACGGGGGCATGATCACCGTCGATGATCTCCGCGTCACCTTCGGGCATGGGGCCGAGGCGGTGGCGGCCGTGCAGGGCGTGTCCTTCGACGTGAAGCCGGGCGAAAGCTTCGGGCTGGTCGGCGAGTCCGGGTCGGGCAAGTCCACCGTGCTGCGCGCGCTGGTCGGGCTGAACCACGACTGGACGGGGTCGGTCGCCATCGACGGCAAACCGCAGGCGCCGCACCGGGACAAGGCCTTCTTCAAGACCTGCCAGATGGTCTTCCAGGATCCCTACGGCTCCCTGCACCCGCGCCACACCATCGACCGCATCCTGGCCGAGCCCATCGCCATCCACCGGTTGGGCGACGCCGACGCGCGCATCGACCGGGTGCTGCGCGACGTGGGGCTGGGGCCGCAGTTCCGCTTCCGCTACCCGCACCAGCTGTCCGGCGGGCAGCGCCAGCGCGTCGCCATCGCCCGCGCCCTGGTGCTGGAGCCGCGCGTGCTGCTGCTGGACGAGCCGACCTCGGCGCTGGACGTCTCGGTGCAGGCGGAAATCCTGAACCTGCTGAAGCGGCTGCGCGCGGAGCACGCGTTGACTTACGTGCTGGTCAGTCACAATCTGGCGGTCGTCGCGGCGATGTGCGACCGGCTGGCGGTGATGAACCGGGGCCGCGTCGTCGAGGAGATGGACGTGGCCGCCCTGCGCCGGGGCGAGGCGCGGGAGGGCTACACGCGGCAGCTTCTGCGGGCCAGCCTGGGCTACGACCGCGCGGCGGCGGACAGCTTCCGGGATTTTGCCTGACGGGAATGGGGGAAGGGGCGCATGACGTTGGAAACCCTGCTGGTCTTTCTGCCCGCCTGTTTCGCGCTGAACATGGCGTTCGGGCCGAACAACCTGCTGTCGCTGACCAACGGCGCGCGGGACGGTGCTGTGCGGGCGACCATCGCGGCAAGCGGGCGGCTGGCCGCCTTCGCGGCGATGATCCTGATCACCGCGCTGGGGCTGGGCGCGCTGCTGGCGACCTCGGAGCTGGTCTTCACGGTCGTGAAGTGGCTGGGGGCCGCCTATCTGGTGTGGATCGGGGTGAAGCTGCTGCGTTCCGGCGCGCCGGTGGTGGGGAGCGGGGCGGGTGGTGCGCCGCTGTCGCTGAAGAGCCTGATGTTGCAGGAATTCTGGGTGGCGGCCGGCAACCCGAAGGCCATCCTGATCTTCACCGCCTTCTTCCCGCAGTTCATCGATCCGGCGAATTACCTGACGAGCTTCGCGGTGCTGGGCGCGTCGTTCCTGGCGCTGGAGGTGGTCGCCATGACGATCTACGCGGCCATCGGCGCGCGGCTCGGCTCCGTGGTGAAGGGCGGCAACGCCTTCCGCTGGTTCAACCGGGCGAGCGGCAGCCTGATGATCGGCTTCGGGCTGATGCTGGCCTTCGTGCGGCGGCCGGCGGCGTAAACTTTCAGGATTCCGACAGCCGCTGTTCCGGTGCGGAAGACAGCTGATCGGCCTGGGCCTGCATCTTGGTCAGCAGGCGGTCGAGCATGGCCGCTTCCTCCTCCGTCAGGGCGGTGGTCAGCTGTGCCTCGTAGGCCAGCGCCAGGGGCACGATCTGCGCGTAGATGTCCAGCGCCTTCGCCGTCAGGGTCAGCAGCGCCTTGCGCCGGTCGGTGTCGCCGGATTCCCGCAGGATCAGGGCGGAGTCCAGCATGCGGCTGATGGCGCGGCTGACCTGCACCTTGTCCATGGCGGTGCGCTGGGCGATTTCGCCGGCGCTCAGCGTCTCGCCGCCGCCCAGCACCGCGATGATCCGCCATTCCGGGATCGTGATGCCGAAACGCTTCTCATACAGCTTCGCCACTGTGTGGCTGACCGTGTTGGCCAGAACCGACAGCCGGTAGGGCAGGAAGCGGGTCAGGTGCAGCGTGGCGCCGTCGGGGTTGGATTCCGAACGCTTGCGGCGGGCTTGGGGCATGGGGCGTCACGCTTGTTGCGGTTGCGTCCGTCCATCCTGCGCGCGGATTTTCTGCTTGCAACTGTTTCATATGAAACTAAACTGAGGGGCAGCGAACACGCGTCGGAAAATCGTCCGGCCAAAACGATCTGGGAGGATCGCCATGAAGAACTGGATCTCGTTCCCGAAGGTGGAGGGCACCGCGACCCGCCAAGCCCACGTCCGTCTGCCGGCCGGGACCTATGAGCGGGAAATGGGACGCGAGGGCTTTTTCGGCCCGGCGACCCAGATGCACCACGCCCATCCGCCCACCGGCTGGACCAGTTTCGACGGCGACCTGCGCCCGCGCGCCTTCGACCTGAACCGGTCGGAGGAATTCTCCGATTGCCCGCTGAACGCCGTGCCGCTGATGGGCAACGGGGCCACGCAGGTCCGCATGTGGCGTTTCCGGGGCAAGATGGAGCATCTGGCGCGCAACGCCGACGGCGACGACCTGCTGTTCTTCCACCAGGGCGGCGGGCACCTGTTCTGCGACTACGGCCATCTGGAGGTGCGCGAGGGCGACTATGTCGTGCTGCCGCGCAACACCGCTTGGCGGCTGGAGAGCGACGAGCCCGTCACCGCGCTGATGATCGAGGCGACCAACGACGCCTACCAGCTGCCGCACAAGGGACTGGTCGGAACGCACGCGATCTTCGACCCGGCGGTGCTGGACGTGCCGGCGCTGGACGACGCCTTTCAGGGCCAGAAGAACGAGCGCGAGACGGTCGTGCGCGTGAAGAAGCGGGGGCGGGTCAGCTCCATCGTCTACCCGTTCAACCCGCTGGACGCAGTGGGCTGGCACGGCGATCTGGCGCCGGTGCGCATCAACTGGCGCGACATCCGGCCGCTGATGAGCCACCGCTACCACCTGCCGCCCAGCGCGCACTGCACCTGGGTGTCGGCGCGGTTCGTGATCTGCACCTTCGTGCCTCGTCCGATCGAGTCGGATCCGGAGGCGCTGAAGCTGCCCTATTATCATTCGAACGAGGACTATGACGAGGTGCTGTTCTATCACCGCGGCCAGTTCTTCTCGCGCGACAACATCCATCCGGGGATGGTGACCTACCACCCCTCGGGCTTCCCGCACGGGCCGCACCCGAAGGCCTACGAGATCGCCCAGAAGTTCGAGCGCAAGGAGACGGACGAGGTCGCCGTGATGCTCGACACCCGCGATCCGCTGGACGTCTACGATGGCATGGCCGCGACCGAGTGGCCGGGCTACGCCGACAGCTGGAAGGCGAAGTAAGAGGAAGATTCACCACAAAGGCACAAAGGGCACAAAGAATTTCACAAAGTTCCTTAACATGAAGAAGGGGTGCTCAACGTAAGACCTTCTTAGTGTTTTTTCTTTGTGTCCTTAGTGTCTTAGTGGTGAAAAATAACATTTCGGGAGGAAGGACCCGGCATGAAGCTGGCAACCTTGAAGGCGGGCGGTCGAGACGGCACGCTCGTGGTGGTGTCGAAGGACCTGACGCGCTGCCGGGCGGTCCCTGGCATCGCGCCGACCTTGCAGGCGGCGCTCGACGGCTGGGCGGAGGCCGCGCCGAAGCTGGAGGCGGCCTATCGCGATATCAACGCGGACGCGGCGTCGGGCGAGCCGTTCGACCCGGCACTGGCCGCCGCGCCGCTGCCGCGCGCCTACCAGTGGGCGGACGGTTCGGCCTATGTGAACCATGTGGAGCTGGTGCGGAAGGCTCGGGGCGCGGAAATGCCGCCCAGCTTCTGGACCGATCCGCTGATGTACCAGGGCTGTTCCGACGCCTTCCTCGGGCCGCGCGACCCGATCCCGGTGGCGGACGAAGCGTTCGGCATCGACTTTGAATCCGAGATCGCCGTCATCACCGACGACGTGCCCATGGGCGTCCCGGCGGACGCGGCGCGCGGGCACATCCGGCTGCTGATGCTGGTCAACGACGTGTCCTTGCGCAACCTGATCCCGGCGGAACTGGCAAAGGGCTTCGGCTTCTTCCAGTCCAAGCCGGCGTCCAGCTTCTCCCCCGTGGCGGTGACGCCGGACGAGCTGGGCGGGGCCTGGGACGGCGGCAAGGTCAACCGGCCGCTGGTCACCCACCTGAACGGGGA
>JAEZID010000592.1 GCA_023416195.1 Pseudomonadota bacterium
GCTGGCTGTAGACGCAGACGACCTCATGGCCCGCCTCGACCAGCGCGCGGAGGCTGGGCACGGCGAAGTCCGGCGTGCCCATGAAGACGAGGCGGAGCTTGGTCATGTCGGTCGGTGCGTCCCGGTCAGGCGTTCTGGCGCTGCATCTTCTGCACCTTGCGCAGAATCATGCCGCGCTTCAGCGAGGACAGGTAATCGACGAACAGGACGCCGTTCAAATGGTCGATCTCGTGCTGGATGCAGGTGGCGAGCATGCCGTCCGCGTCCATCTCCCGAACCTTGTTCTTCTCATCGAGGTAGCGGACGCGGACCGCCTTGGGGCGGGTCACCTCGGCGTACTGCTCGGGCACCGACAGGCAGCCTTCCTCGCAGACGGACTTCTCGTCGGACGTCCAGACGATTTCCGGGTTGGCGAGGCGGATGGGGTTCGGCGGCTCCCCCTTTTCGTGCACGTCCACGACGATGACGCGCTCCAGCACGCCGATCTGCGGGGCGGCGAGGCCGATGCCCTGGGCGGCGTACATGGTTTCCACCATGTCGTCCATCAGCTTGGCGACGCGCGCGTCGACCTTCTCGACGGGCTTCGCCTTCTGCTTCAGCACGGGGTGCGGGGCGACGAGGATTTCCAGAACGGCCATGGGTGCTCGGCAACGGTGCGGGGGAGGTTACAAAATTCCAAAATATGCAGGGTGGGCCGTCCGGTCAAGGAACGCCAATGGCCCACCGTTGCAATCGGTTCTGAAAGGCGATCGGTCAGAGCGGCGAGCGGGTGATCGTCTTGATGGGGCCGCGCGGGTTGCCGGACATCTCGGCGATCTTGCGGTCCTGCTCCTCGATGAAGGCGCGGGCGGGCTCGTCGCCGTCCAGGCCGCCGACGAGGTTGCTCGGCACCTTGCGGTTGGAGGTGCGGGCGCCGTCCTGGTAGAAGACGTCGAACAGGACGAAGCCGTTGTCGGCGGGTTGTTTCTTGCGGGCCATGGGGGAATGCTCCGGTGGCTGGGATGGCTGGGAAACGGATGACGCAAACGCGCAACGGAAAGGGGCACCGGTTTCCCGGTGCCCCCTCCGTTCCGAACGGGATCGGCGGATCAGACCGCCTTCAGGTTCTCCGCCGAGGTCTTGCCGCGCTTCGGGTCGCGCTGCTCCTCATAGGAGATCTTCTGGCCTTCGTTCAAGGTGCCGAGACCGGCGCGCTCGACGGCGGAGATGTGGACGAAGACGTCCGGGCCGCCGTTGTCCGGCTGAATGAAACCATAACCCTTGGTGCTGTTGAACCATTTGATCGTGCCGACGGGCATGATGGTCCTCCGTTTCGTGTGAATGGCGCCGCATCGAACGGTACGGCGCATCAGACTGTGTCCAGGCATAGCGACGATCTGGGCACCCGAAGGCGTAGCAGGCCGGCAGTCCGAAGCAGAATGACGGAAGGAACGTGGGGACCCGACCGGGCTTTGCAAGGCTAAAAAAGGGTCGGGGTATCCCACTTACGCTTCGACCCGCGTCCGAAGCTCCGGCGCCTGAAGGTGGCGCGGGGCGTGGTCGAGCGGCTCCAGCAGCGGGATTTCGGCGCCCTCCGGGGCGACGTGCAGGTCGCGGAAACGCCGCGCGCTGACCAGCACGCGGGCCTCCAGGCTGCCGGCCGCGCCGTTGTAGCAGCCGACCGCCTTTTCCAGCTGGTGGCCCAGCCGCTCCATGTGGCCGCCGAGGTCGCACAGGCGCTTGTAGAGTTCGGCGCCCAGGCCGCTGATCTCGCGGGCGTTGTCGGCCAGCCGCTCCTGCCGCCAGCCGTAGGCGACGGCGCGCAGCAGCGCGATCAGCGTCGTCGGCGTGGCGAGGATCACGCGGTGGTCGATGCCGGCTTCGATCAGGGTCGGGTCGTGCTCCAGCGCGGCGGAGAAGAAGTTCTCGCCGGGCAGGAACAGCACGACGAATTCCGGGGTGTCCTCGAACTGGTCCCAATAGGCCTTGGCGCCCAGCTGCTTCATGTGGTCGCGCACGTGCCGGGCGTGGCGGGACAGGCCGTCCCGGCGGGCGTCGTCATCGCCCTGGATGCCGTCGAGATAGCCTTCCAGCGGCGTCTTGGCGTCCACGACGATGGTCTTGCCGCCCGGCAGCCGGACGATCAGGTCGGGGCGCAGCTTGCCGGCGTCCATGCCGGTCTTGTCCACGCTGGCCTGCTCGAAGAAGTCGCAGTGGTCGAGCATGCCGGCCATCTCGCAGACCCGGCGCAGCTGGATTTCGCCCCAGCGCCCGCGCGCTGCGGGCGTGCGCAGGGCGCGGACGAGGTTGCCGGTCTCCGCGCGCAGCTGGGTCTGGGATTCAAGCAGGGAAAGCACCTGCTGTTTCAGCCCTTCGTAGGCGCCGGCGCGGGTGCGCTCCATCTCCTGGATCTGGCCGTCCATCTTCTCCAGCGACTGGCGGACCGGGGCGACGATCTCGGAAATGGCCGCCTGCCGCTTGTCCAGGTCGCCCCTGGCCTGCTCCTGGAAGGTCGCCAGCGTTTCCTTGGCGAGGTCGAGGAAGCTCTGGTTGTTGGAGCGCAGGGCCTCGGCGGACAGGGCCTTGAAGCTGTCGGCCAGCGCCGCCTGCGCCTGTTCCAGCAGGGCCAGTTTTTCGGCGTGGGCGGAGCGTTCCTTGGCGATGGTGGTGGTCAGTTCGGCCTGACGCTCGCGGGCGGCGGCCACCTCGCCGGTCAGGCGGGCGATCTGGTGGTCGCGCGCCTCGATGTCGTCGCGGAGATCGCCCTCGATCCGCTCGGCGAGGTCGAGTCGGGTCGCCAGCTCCGCGTGGAGGGCGCGGGCCTCGGCCTCCGCGCGTGCGGCGAACACGCGCAGAATCGCGCCCGCGAGCACCGCCCCCAGCAGAAGCCCGAGCGCCACCGACATTCCGTCGAACGCGAACTGCATGGAATACCCCGAGGTTTTCAGACTCGACGGGGAGGGTACAGGAACGAAAGGCGAAAGAGAACAGGTGATGAACGCAAGCGCGGCCGTTCGGGGCGCCGTTCAGGGCGCTTGCCGGGCTCCGGCGTTCGCGCCATATCGGACGCATGTCCGAGGAGAACACCCCGCAAGAAAAATCCCCACTGGGTCCCCGCATCCGCGCCATCCCGCCCGGCGAAGACCGCGAGCGGCTGATGTGTCCGGACTGCGGCTACATCGCCTACCAGAACCCGCTGATCGTGGTCGGGTCGGTGGCGGTGTGGGAAGACCGCATCCTGCTGTGCCGCCGCGCTATCGAGCCGCGCAAGGGCTTCTGGACCCTGCCCGCCGGCTTCATGGAGGAGCGCGAGAGCACCATGGAGGGCGCCGCCCGCGAGGCGTGGGAGGAGGCACGGGCGACGATCGAGATCGACTCGCTGCTCGCCGTCTACGACATCCCGCGCATCAGTCAGGTGCAGATGATCTTCCGCGCGCGGCTGCTCTCGCCCGACGTGTCCGCCGGCCCGGAAAGCCAGGAGGTCGGCCTGTTCCGCTGGGAGGAGATCCCGTGGGACGACCTGGCCTTCCCGACCGTGCATTGGGCGTTGCGGGAACACCGCGCAAGGCTGGGGCGCAGCGACTATGCGCCGGCCGTCAACCCGACGCCCGACGTGCTGGCGCAGTGGGAGCGGATGCTCTGATACCGAAGGCGTTTGATGACTTTCATCAAACGCCTTCGGTTCAAACCCGGCAGCACATTGCGCAGCAATGTGCGAAAGGGGCATGCGGCCGGCAGATCATGAAACATTCATGCGCCGGCCGTATGATGCGGGCCGTCGGCAGCTTGTGTTTCCTATTCCACACGCCCGTGCACTAGGATGCCGCCCCCAAACGGCTCCCCAAAAGGCAAGGACGACGATGGACAGCGAGTTGAAGTGCCCCCAGTGCGGCTCCGAACATGTGTATCAGGACGGTAGCCTGTGGATCTGCCCGGAATGCGCGCATGAATGGAACCCGGAAGCGGCCGCCGAGTCCGGCGCGGAGGCTTCAGGGGAGCAGGGCGTGCGCGACGCCAACGGGAACACGCTCGCCGATGGCGACAGCGTGACCGTGATCAAGGATCTGAAGGTCAAGGGCTCGTCGCTGGTCGTCAAGGGCGGGACCAAGGTGAAGAACATCCGTCTGGTGGACGGCGCCGACGGGCACAACATCGCGTGCAAGATCGACGGAATCGGCGCGATGAACCTGAAGTCCGAGTTCGTGAAGAAGGCCTGACGGCGGCCCGAAATCCGCTTACGGAGCGTCGGCCGGGAACTTGGCGACCAGTTCCCGGGTGCCCTTGTCGCGCTTGACGGTCAGGGGCAGCCATGTGCCGGGGGCCTGGCGCTGCACCACGGCGGTGAGGTCGGACGCCTGACGCACCGGGGTGCCGGCCGCCGCGACGACCAGATCGCCCGCCGTCAGGCCGGCGGCGGCGGCGACGCTGCCCTCCGCGACGGAGCGGACCTGCACGCCGCCTTGCCCCGGCTCCAGCATCACGCCCAGGCGCGGGCGCGGCGCTTCGGCGGTTTGGGTGGCGGTGCCAAGCCCGTACACCGCGTCGGCCACCTTCCCGTCGAGCGAGTCGCAGGGGCGGTCGGCATCCCAGGGCAGCAGGACCAGGGCGTCGTCGATGCCCAGCGCGGCCAACTGGTGGGGCACGCCGTCGCGGCCTTCGACATGGCCCATGCCGAGGATGGCGACCACGGTGCGGCCGGTGTCGCGGTGGGTGTCGGCGATGCGCTCGGCCATGGCGCGGTCCCAGACCGACTGGGCCTCCACGAAGCGCTGGAAGCCCTGGGACTCGCGCTGGTTCGGGCCGTGGGCGGCCATGGCCTCCTGAAGCCGCTCCAGATAGGAGGGCGGCGGCGGGGCCGGCTCGCCGACGCCTTCGCGCTCGGCCGGCGGGATGGCCGCCCAGCCCTCCCTGGCGGTGCGGGAAACGAGGCCGCGCTCCACGTTCAGGGCGACCACGGGAATGCGGTTCATGCGCGCGAAGTGGAGGATGGGCAGGTAGAGCTGCGCGTCGTAGCCCCAGACCTTCTGCCACTCGCTTTCCTTCAGGAACTCCGCCTCGGTGGTGGTCCCGGCGGTCCAGCGGTCCAGCGCCGGCTGGACACGGCGCGGGAACATCTCCATGCCGATGGCGAGACGCGGATTGAGCGCATACAGGGCAGCCAGCGTGTGCAGCTGCCAGCGGTGATGCTCCGGGCTGTCGTGCCGCTCGCCCAGCAGGACGGCGGGGGCCTGGGCGGCGCGGCGCAGCAGGTCGCTCGTGTCCACGGGGCGGGCGGACGCGTTGGCCC
>JAEZID010000600.1 GCA_023416195.1 Pseudomonadota bacterium
CCCCAGAGCTTCCGGTAGAAGTCGGCGAGGTTCTTGAAGCGCTGCCCGCCGACGCCGACGATCAGGTCGCCCGGCCGCACGCCCACCGATTCGGCCGGTCCTTGCGGCGTCACGCGTTCCACCAGAAGGCGTCCCTGCTCCTCCCGCAGGGTGACGCCCAGCCAGGGGCGCGGCGGTTCCTGCCGGCGCCCGTAGGCCAGCAGATCGGCCAGGATTGGCTTCAGGGCGGAAATCGGCACGAACATGTTGCCCGGCAGCCCGCCGTGACCGGGCAGCGCGTCCCCGACGATCAGCGATCCGATGCCGACCAGCTGCCCGTTGCGGTCGATCAGCGCCGCCCCGTTGAAGGAGCGCACCGGCGGCGTGGTGAAGATGGCCTCGTCCAGCAGATACTCCCAGTATCCCGCGAACTCCCGCTTGCCGACGACCAGCACCGGCTGAACGCCCTGCGCTCCGTGGCGGCTCAGCACGATGGCGGCATCTCCTTCCTTCAGGGCGCCGGAGTCGCCAAGCCGCACCGCCGGCGCGCTGAAATCCAGCCCGGCGCGCAACAGCCCGAATCCGCTGACCTGATCGTAGGCGACCAGCTCCGCCGGATAGCCGCGCCCGTCGCCGGTGGTCACCTGGATCTGGTAGGCCTCCAGGATCGTGTAGCCGATGGTCAGGATCAGACCGCCGCCGTCGATGACGACGCCGGTCCCCTCGCGGTCGGTCCCCAGCGTTCGGGAGCTTTGCGCGTCGGGCAGGGCGGTCGCGTTGATTCGCACCACGGCCCGCGCCAGCGTCTCGGCGTCGAGTTCGTCCGCCCGGCCTGGCGACGCGCCGCCGCCGAGGAACAGGACGCCGAGCAGGAGGGCCATCATCCGGGGAACCAGGCGCCAGCGACCCGTCATGCGTCCCTCCCTCGTGGGGTTCCGAGTCGGGCCGGGCGCCCGCCGGTCGGCCCTTACACTGAAATGCGCCTTCCGCATCCACCATCAAGGGAGATGCAACCACATCGGCTCCGTTCGTGTTTCCCCGCAAAGGCCAACAGCACAGGAGAGCACGCGATGCCGATCGACAACGAACGCGAACTGGAACAGGCGGTCGCCGAATTCCAGCGCCTTGCCGACGCGCCGGCCGGGTCGGCGGGCGAACGCCGCCGCCTTGAACTCGATGCGGACATCAAGGCCTTTTACGTCCAGAACTCCGACAAGATGAGGGTGGCCAAGCCGCCCCACGACGTCGTCTGAGGGCGCGGAACATCGCCTGGGCGCATTTCTCCATCGACGCGGGCGTGGCGGCTGTCCGACTATGGCCGCCATCTCCACGCCATGTCCGAAGAGGGCGCCTTCACGATGAAGCGAGTCGATACGTGCTACACCTGCCGGTTCTGGGAAGGGCAGGGCATCCGTCAGCGAGGTCCGAAGGGTGTGTGCCGTCGCTTCCCGCCCGTCGTGACCCCGCGCGATCCGGACGGCCGTTTCCCGACGACCCTCTCCACCGATTGGTGCGGCGAATGGAAGCGGAACGCCGGCGCACCGGCCGAGGACGCCGGCGACGAACGCATGATCTACGACGACCTTACCGCCTGACCTGTTTTGCCCGGTTCCTTTCGGCCGACCTATCTTGGCCAGGGGGCCATCACCATCATCCGCCGGCTTTCGGGCGGGGAGAACCCGTCCGGAGCGTGGGCTTGGCGCCAGTCCGCACCCAGAAGGACGATGGCGGCGACGGTCGCGACGGCAAAGACGAGAGCGGCACTGATCCATCCGCCGTCCCAGTCCGGATCCGGCATCCGGCGCGGGAACCGAGCGGGTTTCTCCTGAACCGTCATGGGAGCCCTCCACCAGCACGAACACCCCAGAGAACCTGCTGTTCAGGAATCTCCCACGATAATTGGGGTTGTCGGTGGCCCGGCGGCATCTTGCCTTCGGGCGGGTGGACCCATTCTTTCGGTCCAAGACAAAAGCGGTAGCGGAAAAGGAAAAAGGGCAGGTTCGATGTCGAACCCGCCCTTTTTCAATGTGGCTCCCGGTGCTGGACTCGAACCAGCGACACGCGGATTAACAGTCCGCTGCTCTACCGACTGAGCTAACCGGGATCAGTGACGCCGTTGTTTGCGGCGTGGGCGGCTATATAGCGGACCATCCGACGCCTGCCAAGCCCTTATGTGCAAAAAAATGAAACGCGCTCTGCCGCGCTTTGTCCTTGATATTCCAATGGGAGTCCGCACGCGGCACCCCTGCCGCCGCGATCCGCGGCGGGCGTTTGTTTTTCCAAACACGGCTGTCGAAAAGTTTCGGAAGGATGGAGGCACGGGCGGGAATCGAACCCACGTACACGGATTTGCAGTCCGCTGCATCACCACTCTGCCACCGCGCCATCCTTGGTCTGACGCCCCCTAACGGGAGCGCCGCAGCGTGGGAGCGGACATATACTGCCCTCGAACCAGTCGGTCAAGCACCTTCCTGCAAGATGTCGTACGACTCTTGGAGCGCCCGGTGTGGCAGCCGTGTGACGTTGTGTTCATCCCGCTTTGCAGATATATACGCGACAAGGCAGCGAAGCCGTTTTCCGCAATCGGCTTGGCGCCGCGCCCGTGCCAACCAATCAATAAGCGACCGCCATGTACGATTACGCCGCCGCCCGTACCAACATGGTCGAGGGCCAGATTCGCCCGAACAAGGTCACCGACCACCGCCTGGTCGAAGCCCTGCTCGACATCCCGCGTGAGGTGTTCGTGCCCAAGGCGGCGCGCGGCATCGCCTATGTCGACGAGGACATCGCCGTCGGCAACGGCCGCTATCTGATGGAACCGATGGTCTTCGCCCGCATGATCCAGGAAGTGGGCGTGGAGGAAAGCGACGTCGTCCTCGACATCGGCTGCGGCACCGGCTACTCGACCGCCATCCTGGGCAAGCTCGGCGCCACCGTCGTCGGCATCGAATCCGACGCCGAACTCGCCCAGCGCGCCACCCAGGCGCTTGCCGAGGTCGGCATCGACAACGCCGTCGTCATCACCGCTCCGCTGGTCGAAGGCTACCCGGCCCAGGCGCCGTACGACGTCATCGTCATCGAAGGCCTCGTGGCCGAGGTGCCGGACGCCATCACCGCCCAGCTGGCCGAGGGTGGCCGCCTGATCGCGGCCGTGCACGGCGGCCGCGGCGTGGGCGAGGTGAAGCTGTTCCAGCGCGTCGGCGGCGTCGTGTCCGGCCGCGTGCTGTTCGAGGCGCAGCCGCGCCAGCTCCCCGGCTTCGAGCCGAAACCCACGTTCGTCTTCTGAGTTTCCAAAGGGACCGCATCCAGCGGCCTCTTGCCTGAGTTCGCAGCGGAGTTCCCTGGCCATGCCGACGCCATTCGAAATCGAAGTCGAAGAGCTGGACCGGATCCGCAAGTCCGGAGAAAATCCGCTCGTGCTTGACGTGCGCGAACCGGCGGAGGTGGCGATCTGCGCCATTCCGGACAGCCTGCATATCCCCATGGGCGCTCTTCCGGCACGGGTGGGGGACCTGCCGAAGGATCGCGACATCGTCGCTGTGTGCCACCACGGTGGGCGCAGCGCGCAGGTGACCATGTGGTTGCGTTCCCAGGGGTTCCCCCGCGCCATCAACCTGGAGGGCGGTGTGGATGCCTGGGCGCGCCGAATCGACCCGAACATGAAGGTCTACTGAACATGACTGTGCGAAGCCGTTTCGCGCGCCGTCTTCTGGCAACCGCATTGACCCTCGGCATTGCCGTCACGGGCGTCACCGTCACCGGTGGCATCAGCACCGCGTCCGCGCAGTCGCTGGAAGAAGCGCTGGCCCAGGCCTACGCCAACAATCCCGCCCTCGGCGCCCAGCGCGCCCGCCAGCGCGCCGTCGACGAAAGCGTTCCGCAGGCGCTGTCGGGCTATCGTCCGACGGTGCGCGCGACCGCCGGCGTCACCCGCTCCGGCGGCAACAGCACCTTCAACGGTGGCGAGACCGGCTCCGAGGCGACCTCCAAAAGCGTCGGCATCCAGGCGACCCAGCCGCTCTACGACGCGACCGTAGGGCCTGCCGTCCGCCGCGCCGAACGCACCGTCGAGGCCCAGCGCGCCACCCTGCTTTCCAACGAGCAGCAGATCCTGCTGAACGCCGCCCAGGCCTATCTGGACGTCGTGCAGAACCAGGCGGTGCTGGAGCTTCAGGCCAACAACGAGCAGGTCCTGCGCCGTCAGCTCGACGCCGCCCGCGACCGCTTCCGCGTCGGCGAGTACACCCGCACCGACGTCAGCCAGTCCGAGTCGCGTCTGGCCGCCTCCATCGCGTCGCGCATTTCGGCCGAGGGCACGCTCCAGGCCTCTCGCGCGACCTACGAACGCATCGTCGGCTCGATGCCCGGCAAGCTGAAGGCGCCCAAGCCGCGCTTCAAGCTTCCGGCGACGCTGGACGAGGCCGTGGAAATGGCCCGTTCCAACAACCCGCTGGTTCTTGCCGCCACCTACACCGAAGCGGCCCAGCGCGAGGCGGTGGACCAGCAGTTCGGCCGCCTGCTGCCGTCGGCCAACCTGTCGGCCCAGGGCACCCGCAATTACGATCCGGGCCGTTCGCAAGGCGTTGAGATCAAGCGTTCCGACAATGCGCAGCTGACCGCGCAGCTGACCATCCCGCTCTATCAGGCTGGCCTGCCGGAAGCCCTGACGCGCGAAGCCAAGCACACGGCGAATCAGGCTCGCCTGCAAATTGAGGACAACCGCCGCCAGGCGGTGGAAACCGCGATCAGCGCGTGGCAGGCGTTGCAGACGGCGCGGGCGAGCATCGAGTCCTACCAGTCGCAGATCAACGCGGCGCAGATCGCGTTGGAAGGCGTCCGGCAGGAGGCCCAGGTCGGTTCGCGCACCGTGCTGGACGTGCTGAACCAGGAACAGGAACTGCTGAACGCGCGCGTCAATCTCGTGCGGGCGCAGCGCAACGAAATGGTTTCGGCCTTCAACGTCCTGGCGGCGGTCGGTCAGTTGACGGCCCAGCAGATGAATCTGCCGGTCCAGTATTATGATCCGGAACCGCATTACCGCGAGGTGCGCGGCAAGTGGACGGGCACCGGCGTGCCGGAGTGATCGAATCGGCCCGCCTCGGCGGGCCGTTTTTGTCTTGTGGCTTTTTACCCGTTCCTCCCCTAGTGTTGCCGCAGGATGACGTCCCGGGTTTGCCACGATGAGTGATAAAGGTCAGCAAGAACCGTCGATGGAGGAGATCCTCGCCTCCATCCGCCGCATCATCTCCGAGGATGGCGAACCCGCGAAGGGGCCGGAGGCCGCGCCGGCTCCGGCCGTTGCTCCCCCGCCGCCACCTCCGCCGCCGCCGCCTCCCCCCCCTCCGATAATGGAGGAGGAGGAAGAGGACGTGCTGGAGCTGACGCAGATGGTGCGCGACGACGGCTCGGTCGTCGATGTGGACGAGCCGGAACCGGAACCCGACCCCTGGCGCGAGGAACCGGCGTTTCCCGAGCCCATGGCGGAGCCGGAGGATTTTCCCGAACCGGAACCCGAACCGCCGCCTCCGCCGCGCCCCGCCGCGCGCCGTCCGGTGCCGAGCTTCGACGCGTTCGAGGAGGAGGACGAACCGCCGCCCCCGCCGCGCCCGCGCCCGCGTCCCCGCCCCATGGAGGTGGACGACGGCCTGATTTCGCGCCGCGTCGCGGAGGATGCCTCGCACCACTTCACCCATCTGGCGCGGGAGCTGGGCGACGATCTGTCCATCGGCCCGATGCCCGTCGGCATCCGTACGGTGGAAGAAGTCGTCCGCGAGCTGTTGAAGCCGTTGCTGAAGGAGTGGCTGGACGAAAATCTGCCGACCATCGTCGAACGGCTCGTCCAGCAGGAGATCGACCGGATGATCCGGCGGTCCCAGAAGTTCTGACGCGTCGAGAATCCAAGTCTGCACCCCGGTTGAGATCGTAAGCGAAAGTTCCTGGTGATGTTGGAAAAGACTTACCGGCCCGCCGAGGTCGAGGAGAAGCACTACCGTCTGTGGGAAGAGTCGGGCGCCTTTGCGGCGAACACCGGTTCGAACGCGAAGCCCTACACGATCATGATGCCGCCGCCGAACGTGACCGGCAGCCTGCACATGGGCCACGCGCTGACCTTCACCATCCAGGACGTGCTGACCCGCTACAACCGGATGCGCGGGCGTGACGCCCTGTGGCAGCCGGGCACCGACCACGCCGGCATCGCCACGCAGATGGTCGTGGAGCGCAACCTCGCCAAGGAAGGCAAGACCCGCCACGATTTTGGCCGTGACGCCTTCATCGACAAGGTCTGGGAATGGAAGGCCGAATCGGGCGGCACCATCACCCGCCAGCTCCGCCGCCTCGGCGCCTCGCCGGACTGGGCGAAGGAACGCTTCACCATGGACGAGGGGCTGAGCCGCGCCGTCCGCAAGGTGTTCGTGGATCTCTACAAGCAGGGCCTGATCTACAAGGACAAGCGGCTGGTCAACTGGGACCCGAAGCTGCACACCGCCATCTCCGACCTTGAGGTCGAGCAGAAGGAGATCAAGGGCAACCTCTGGCACTTCCGCTATCCGATCGAGGGCGAAACCGACCGTTTCATCGTCGTGGCGACCACGCGTCCGGAGACGATGCTCGGCGACACCGGCGTCGCCGTGCATCCGGAGGACGAGCGCTACAAGGACCTGATCGGCAAGCACGTCATCCTGCCGCTGGTCGGCCGCCGCATCCCCATCGTCGGCGACGAATACGCCGATCCGGAGACCGGCTCGGGCGCCGTGAAGATCACGCCCGCGCACGACTTCAACGACTTCGAGGTCGGCAAGCGCAACGGTCTGGCGGCCATCAACATCATGGACCGTGACGCCCGCATCACCGGCGACGACGTGCCGGATGCCTATCGCGGCCTCGACCGCTACGAGGCGCGCAAGAAGGTCGTCGCGGAGCTGGAGGCGCTCGGTCTCGTCGAGAAGATCGAGCCGCACACCCACATGGTCCCGCACGGCGACCGCTCCGGCGTCGCCATCGAGCCCTGGCTGACCGACCAGTGGTA
>JAEZID010000040.1 GCA_023416195.1 Pseudomonadota bacterium
CTGGGCGGCGGGCGGACCAGGACGACCGATCCCATCGACTTCGCGGTTGGCCTCGCCGATGTTGCCGGCCTCGGCGCCGAGGTTGCCCCCGGCGGACGCCCGCTCGCCGTCGTGCAGGCCCGCACCGAAGCCCAGCTGGAGGATGCCACCCGCCTGCTGCGCCAGGCCTTCACCATCGCCGACGCGGCTCCGGCCAAGGGGCCTCTCATCGCCGAGCGCATCGGCGGGTAGGCGGGCTTGGGATGAGGGGGCGGCAGACCGAACGCCTGTCACCGGGCCAGAGATTCGCCACGAAGACACAAAGGCACAAAGAATTTCACGAAGGGGCGCTGGCATCGCCCATGGCCGCGGGATTGGCCGAACTCCTTTGTGACAATCTTTGTGTCTTCGTGTCTTCGTGGTGAAAAACCTTCGCAATACCGCCGCTCCCCACGTCGGGACAGGAACGACAACCCAAGGGAAGCCCCCCTTGCAGACCATGCCCAACGACCGGCGCACCAACCTGCGGGCCATCGGGATCATCCTGGTCGGCTTCGCCGGCCTCGCGATCACCGACGCGCTGATGAAGTTCCTGTCCGGCAGCTACCAACTGCCGCAGACGGTCTTCTTCAACGCGCTGTTCTCGCTGGCGCCCATCGCCGGCTTCGCCCTGTGGCAGGGCGGGCCGCGCATGCTGGCGACCCGGCGGCCGGGACTGCAACTGCTGCGCGGTCTGCTCGGCCTCGGGTCCGGCTATGGGGCGTTCTTCGCCTTCGCGCGCATGCCGCTGGCCGACGTCTACGCGATCCTGTTCTCGTCGCCGCTCATCATCACCGTCCTGTCCGCCCTGTTCTTCCGGGAGCGGGTGGACGCCCGTCGCTGGCTGGCCGTTCTGGTGGGATTCGGCGGGGTGCTGGTGATGCTGCGCCCGACCGAGGCGATCATCGGCGCCGGGGCTATCGGCGCCATCGTCAGCGCCCTGTGCTTCGCCGCCTCCGCGCTGCTCGTCCGCCATTGGGGCCGGCAGGAGACGACGGCGTCCTTCCCCTTCTACGGCAACCTGCTGGCCGTGCTGCTGCTGGGGCCGGTGCTGCCCCAGGTCTACATCCCGCCGGCCCCGCAGGACTGGGCGCTGATGGCGCTGTGCGGCCTGAGCGCCGGGGTGGCGCTGCTCTGCCTGCTGAGCGCCTTCCGCATGGCTCCGTCGCCGGTCGTCGCGCCCTTCCAGTATTCGCAGATCGTCTGGGGCGTGCTGATCGGGCTGGTCGTCTTCGGCGACGTGCCGAGCCCCTGGCTGGTGCTGGGCACCGCCATCGTGGTCGGCAGCGGCCTCTACCTCCTGCGCCGCGAAGCGGAGGCCGCGCGCCAAGCCCGGCTTCAGGCCGCGCAAACCGCCTGATCCGGTTCCGGCACCTCCAACCGCTCCCAGTTCCCCTTCAAGGCCTCCGCCGCCAGCCGGCCAGAGATGACGCAGGCCTCCACCCCCGGACCGGGGAACACCCCGCCGCCCGCCAGGCACAGCCCCGGAATGGGCGACTTGCGCGGCAGCGGCCGCTGCACCGGATCGACGCCGTAGATCGCGCCACCCGTGGTGTGGGCATAGCGGGCGAAGGTCGCGGCAGTGGCGTCCTGGCGGTAGACGATGTGCCGCTCCAGGTCCGGGATCACCCGCGCGGCGGCGGCGATCATCGCATCGCCGACCCGCGCCTTGCGCTCCCGATAATCCTCCGCCGTCCGGTTCCACCCGCCATCGGCCGGGGCCAGCCGCATCAGCGTCACCGCCGCACACCCCGCCGGAGCCAGCGAGGAGTCGTGCACCGACGGCACCGCGATGCCGACGCCCGGCTCGTCCAGCACGAAGGACATGGCCGGCAGGTCGGGCAGGATGTCCAGCCCCAGCGTCACCATGAAGGCCGAGGTGGACGGACGCAGAGCCCGGCAGCGCGCCGCATAATCGGCCGGCAGATGCTCCGCCCCCACCAGTTCCAGCATGGTCCGCCGCACGTCGGCGTTGGACACCACCGCCGGGGCAATAATCCGCCGCCCATCGGCCGTCTCGATCCCCGCCGCGTGACCGCCCTCGACCAGGATTCGCCGCACGGGCGTGCGCACATGGACCTCGCCACCCTTCTCCCGGATCGCCTCGACCAGAGCGTCGGCCAGCCGTTGCGACCCGCCCTGCGGATAGAAGCCGCCATCGAAGAAATAGCCGAAGATCGGCGCCATCTGGTTGGCGCGCAGCAGTTCCGGCCGGTCGGACAGATAACAGGTCAGACTAGTCAGGAAGGCCCGCGCCCCGGCGTCCGGCACAAAGCGTTCCAGCATCGCCAGAAAGCCCGTGTCCTTCCAGCGGAAGGCGGTCGGGCAGGCGCGGGGGTAGGCGCGCATCGCCTCCACGTCGCGCGGGATGTGCGGCAGGCCCGTTTCGGCGCAGCCCAGATACAGGTCGCGGTGGATCCCGCGCATCTCCGCCATGAAGGCGGCCACGCCCGCCGCGCTGTCCGGATAGTCCCGCGCGATCATGGCGACCAGCCCGTCCGCGTCGTCGGGCAGACGGTGCATCCGTCCGTCCAGGAACACGCCCCGGTTCACCGCCTGCCAGTTCACCCGGTCCGCCACCCCGACCGTGCGCAGCAGGTGGCCGACCGGACCGTTTTCGTGGGCGCCGCTGATGTCGTGCACGCCCGCGTCGAAGACGAAGCGCCCGACCGTCCCGTCCGCCCCGCGCACCTTGCGCTCCCAGGAGGAGCAGTAGCCGCCGGGCCGGTCGTGCGCCTCCACCACCGTCACCCGCGCCCCGTCCGCTGCCAGCAGCGCCGCCGCCGTCAGCCCGCCGATGCCGGCCCCGACCACCACCACGTCCCGTGCGTCGCCGTCTCTTGAACCGATCACCGCCGGCGCCGGCCAGTCATAGGGCTCCATGGCGGCAAGCTGCTTGGCGATGGCCCGGCCGGACAGCCAGTTCGGCAGCATCCGGTTCAGCAGGATCCCGGCCATCGTCGCGGCCATGCTCACGAACGGCGCCCACAGCGGGGCCAGCCAGAAGGCTGCCGCGCCGACCAGGAAGATGACGCCCCACACCGCCGTGATCGCCGCATTGACCGCCACGAACTGCGGCATCCGCCAGTAGTCGCGCGGCCACTCGTCGCGGGCGTATTGCAGGGTGAAGGGGCTGCCCGCCGCCAGCGTGCCGAAGGCCATGCCCGCCAGCACGAGGTGGATGACCAGCCCGATGTTCTCCGCCGGCCAATTCCAGCCCAGCAGCCCGCAGGCCGGCAGCACCGCGAAGAAGACGGCGGCCACCAGCTCCGGCGCTTTCAGCGACCCGCGCCGGTGATCCACCACGCACAGGACGACGCTGAGCAGGAACGCCGCCGCCGGAGCCCACAGGCCGCCGGCCGGCTGCAACGCGCCGAAGGCGATCCAGGGGGAGAAGCCCAGAACAATGCGCAGAGGTGTGGAAAGGGTCATGGCCGAGCCTTCGCTGGAGGTGACGCGCTGGTGATGCCAGCCAGCCTCTTCATCCCGGCGATTTCCGCCACCGTCGATCCGCGAAAGGCAGGGAATCCTTCGCAAAACAGCCGTTCCCGCGCTTCGCGAAGCGCGAATTGCAGGGGAGGGGGCGGCGAATTCGCCCCACCGCCACGCTCGGGCATCGGGGACAAAGGACGGGCATCGGCGGTTCGCTCCCCTGGGTCACGGGTATTCGCCTAAAAAGCCGACAATTGTTAACCATGACTGCCGGTGTGGCCATGCCCTCGGACACCGCGTTGATCGCCCCTCTTCCCGTTCCCGTCTCCATCCCGGTCCCCCACGCGGACAATCCCGTGCGGCGTGGGGTCGGGTGGATGATGCTCTGCCTGTTCCTGTTCGCCCTGATGGACGTGCTGCAAAAGGAACTGGTCGCCCATTATCCCGCGATGGAGGTGATGTTCTTCCGCTCCCTCTTCTCGCTGGTTCCGCTCGCCGTGGTTCTGGCGCGCACGGGCGGGTGGGGCGCGCTGGCGACGCGGCGCCCGTGCGGCCATCTGCTGCGCTCCATCGTCGGCGCCCTGTCGGTGGCCGGCTTCATCCACGCCTTCGGCGGTCTGCCCTTCGCCGACGTCTACGCGATCAGCTTCGCCGGCCCGCTGTTCGTCACCGCCCTGTCCGCCCCGCTGCTGGGGGAGGCGGTGCGCGCCCGCCAATGGGTGGCGGTCGGAGTCGGCTTCCTGGGCGTGCTGGTCATGCTGAATCCGGGGGCGGGCCTGCTGTCCGGCACGGCGCTGCTGTGCGTTGCCGCCACGCTGTTCGGCGCGCTCGCCTCCATCTGCGTGCGCCGGCTGTCGCGGACGGAAACGAACGTGTCCATCGTCTTCTACTTCACGCTGGCCTGCGGGGTTCTGGGCGGCGTCGGCATGATCCCGGACTTCGTCATGCCCGACGCGCGCGGCCTTGCCCTGATGGCCGGGGCGGGGCTGCTGTCCACCGTGGCGCAGCTTGCCATGACCCAGGCCTACCGGCTGGCCCCGGCCGCCGTGGTCGCGCCCTTCTCCTACAGCTCCATGCTGTGGGCGGTGATGTTCGGCGCGCTGCTGTTCGGGGAGATGCCCGGCCTCGCCACCCTCGTCGGCACCGTGATCGTGATGGCAAGCGGCCTGTACCTCCTGCAAGGCGGGAGCTTGCAAGGAGGCGGCGCGCGGGCCTGACCTGCTGTTGCGGCATGGGGCCGTGTGGGCGCGGTTCGGTTAGTGTGCGACCATGACCCGAACCGATGCCCTTCCGGCCATCCAGACCGACGACACGCGCCAGGCCATCGGCTGCTTCTTGCTGGCGATCCTGCTGTTCGCCGGCATGGACACGCTGATCAAGCACCTCAGCGCCGTCTACCCGGTGGCCCAGCTGATGTTCGTGCGCTCAGTGGTGGCGGTGTTGCTGGTCGGCGGCATCTCGATCGCGCGTGGCGGCTGGAACGGCCTGCGCACCCGCCGCCCGCTCGCCCATGTCTGGCGGGCCTTCGCCGGGCTGCTGTCGATGGGCTGCTTCTTCTACGCCTTCAAGCATCTGCCGCTGGCCGAGGTGTACGTCCTCAGCTTCGCCGGCCCGCTGTTCATCACCGCGCTGTCCATGCCCCTGCTGGGCGAGCCGGTGGGCTGGCGCCGCTGGGCGGCGGTGCTGGTCGGCTTCGGCGGCGTGGTGGTGATGGCCCGGCCCGAGGCCGACGCGCCGGTCCTGCCGATTCTGGTCGGCTTGGCGGCCGCCTTCTTCTACGCGCTCGCCATGATCGCGGTGCGCGGCCTGTCCCGAACGGAAAGCAACACGGCCATCGTCGTCTACCTGCTGCTGACCACCACGGTGGTCAGCGGCATCGCCGCCGTGCCCGTGTGGCAGGCCCCCGGCCTTGCCGATGCCGGCCTGATGCTGCTGGTCGGCACGCTCGGCGCCGGGGCGCAGGTGCTGATGACCCAGGCCTTCCGCCTCGCCCCCGCCGCCGTGGTGGCGCCGTTCGAATACACGGGCATGATCTGGGCGACTCTGCTCGGCTTCCTGGTGTTCGGCGACGTGCCGACCCCGACGGTGCTGACGGGCGCCGGCATCATCATCGCCAGTGGCCTCTACATCCTCCACCGTGAGACGATGCGCCGCCGCGCGTAAGAGGCAAGGAAAGGGGGTGCGCTACCCCTCGCTGCCGATGCGGAAGGCGCCCCAGTGCTTGCCCTTCACGTAAACCGGCGCCGACACGTCCTTCATCGAGGCGATCCGCCCGCCGCCCATATCGCGGCGGTAGGTCTGGATCAGCACCGGCTGCCGGTTGCGCGCGGCGGCGAGGCCGGTCGCGTCGTCGAACATGCGGCGGTTGCGGCA
>JAEZID010000086.1 GCA_023416195.1 Pseudomonadota bacterium
GCCCAGCGCCGACCGGGTCGGGCGGCTGTACCCCTTCACCGTGGCGGCGACCCTGCCCGGCGCGACCGACATCGCGGTGGTGCCGGTGGCCTGCGCCGGCTGGTTCGCGCGCGCCGAAGCGGTCGCGGCCGACGCCTGCCGCGCCGGGGCGGACGTGGAGGGGCTGCCCGCCCGCATGGCCATTCTCGGGCGCCCGGACATCGACGGATCGGAAACCGGCGCGGTGGTGAAGGGGCTGGTCGGCCCCTTGCCCGACGCCGCCAGCCTGTGGTGGAGCCGGGGCGGCGGGCGCGTCGCGCCGTCGCTACTGACCTGTCCGGGCCTGCCCGGCGGCGCGCGGCTGGCCGCCTTCCTCGACGGCGCCTGGACGCGCTGGGGCTGGGAGGATCTGGAGGGGTAGGGCGGATCAGGCCGGGCGCATCGCCACGTAGCGGTGGAAGCGCAGCCCGCTGCCCAGCACGCACAGCCGCGCCCACCACAATTGCAGCTCGCGGGCCAGAGCCTTCAGGATGCGGGCATCGGGCGCCGTGTTTTTCAGCATCTCGGCAAGGTGGCGGACGCGGTCAACGACCTGGCGGCGGTGCTGTTGCGTCAAGTCCTCGACGATGCGGACGTCCAGGTTGCGCTGGGTCAGCTCGTCCGACATGCGGGTGCCGGACCAGGGATAGACCTCCATCGGCTCCTCGTCGCGCCAGCCGTTCCAGTTGTCCCAGGAGCTGGGCGTGCCCTCGATGACGTAGTCGAACAGCAGCACCCCGCCCTTCGGCTTGACGCAATCGCACATGCGGTCGAGGAACACCTCCTTGTCGCGGACCCGGTGCATGATGCGGTCGGCCAGCACGAGGTCGAAGGCGCCGGCCTGGTTGAAATGGTCCGGGTCGTAATGGGCGATGGGCGCCTTCTTCGACACGCCCAGCGCCTTGGACCGGTCCATGCCCATCTTCGCCAGCAGCGGCGAGGGATCCAGCCCCGTCACCCAGGTGTCATAGCTGTTGACGATGGCCCGCGCCGGCCCGCCGAGCCCGACCGACAGGTCCAGAACGCTCTTGGCCGGGTTGAGGCCGAAGGAGCGGACGGCGTCCACCATCCATTGCGAGTCGCCGGGACCGACGCAGTCGTCGCCCCACAGCATCTGTGCGCCTTCGGTGCGCGCCACCGACCAGACGGGCTCGCCATGCCGGTCGAGTTGCAGGGCTTCCAGCCGTTCCAGGTCGGCGTTGGGGTTGGGAAGCGTCTCGGGCGCGGCCGGGGCCGCCGGGGACGCAACGGCCGGCGCGCTGCCGAAGCTGTCCACCCGGCCACGGGAGGAGCGCCGCTCGGCGAAGGCCGGGCGCGGCGTCCGGGGCAGGTTGGAAAGGTCATAGCCTTCCCACCAGGCGACGAATTTCGTCCGCCAGTCCGGATTGCGCCAGCGATCTTGCTCCCGCAGGTCCAAGAGGGCTCTCCCATCGCAACAAGGAATGCTTTTTAAGAAAATTCCGGTACGGCCCGAACAAGTCTATTTCGATCCTACAATATAGAGGTAGTCTTCGGCGCGAGCATTGTCAAGAAACTCCCTTTTAACCATATTTCATTGCATAATTTTGAATAATAAGAAAATTTTATGTATATGCGTGCAGGCCGTGACCGGATGGGGGCGCCCTGGCCTGACCGCCGTCACCGCGTTGCGGCGTCGGCGTCCACTCCCTATAGTCCCTGTGCAAACCAGCCCTTGAGGAGCTTCGGCGTGCCGCACAAGACCGGCAATCCCTGGACCATCCTGACCACCAAGCCGATCTACGAGAATCCCTGGATGAAGGTGGTCGAGCATGACGTACTGAATCCCAAGGGCAACCCCGGCATCTACGGCGTGATGCACGCGCAGCATCTCGCCACCGGCGTGGTGCCCATCGACGACGACGGCTGCATCACCCTGGTCGGGCAGTATCGCTTTCCGCTGGGCCAGTACAGTTGGGAGATTCCGGAAGGTGGCGGCAAGAAGGGGGTCGATCCGCTGGTTTCCGTGCAGCGGGAATTGCTTGAGGAAACCGGCCAGACCGCCCGCCACTGGCTGCCGATCCTGACGCTGCACCTGTCCAACAGCATCACCGACGAGACCGCCTACTGCTATCTCGCCTGGGGGCTGGAGCATGGCGAGGCGGAACCGGAGGAGACCGAGGACCTGCAACTGCGCCGCGTCCCCTTCGCCGAGGCCTACGCCATGGCGATGCGCGGCGACATCACCGACGCCATCGCGGTCGCCAGCCTGCTGAAGGTCCGCCTGATGGCCCTGGAGGGCGAGTTGCCCGACGACGTCACCAAACTGATCCTGGGCTGATGCGCGTCCCCATGCACGCTCCCATGCACGCTCCTATGCACGCGGTCGCCATCGACTTTGAAACCGCCAACGAGACGCGCACCAGCGCGTGCTCCATCGGCGTCGCCTGGATCGAGGGCGGGCGGGTGGTCGCCACCGAAGAGCATCTGATCCGCCCGCGCGAGATGCGCTTCAACCCCTTCAACACCGCCGTCCACGGCATCCGGCCCGAGGACGTGGCCGACGCGCCGGAGTTTCCGGAGGTCTGGGCGCGCATCCGCGACCGGATGGACGGGCGGCTGGTGCTGGCCCACAACGCCTCCTTCGACCTCAGCGTCTTGCGCCACACGCTGGGCGACTATGGGCTGGCGTCGCCGGTCTGCTCCTACCTGTGCACGGTGGTGCTGGCGCGGCGGGCCTGGCCGAACCTTGCCGCGCACAAGCTGAATTATCTGGCGGAGTTCCTGGGCATCGCGCTCGACCACCACCGGGCGGGCAGCGACGCGGAGGCCTGCGGGCGCATCGCGCTGGCCGCCGCGCGGACCCTGGGGCTGGATCGGCTGTCCGACATCGCCGAGGCGACGGGGATCACCTTCGGCCAGTTGACGCGCGATGGCTACACGCCCTGCAAGGGCGGCAATCCGCCGCGGCGGCGCCGGCTGATGCCGGTTGGCATGTAGCCTCAGCCGCCGAGGTTCACGATCTCCACGCGGCGGTTCTCCGCCGCCTTGGGATCGTCGGGGAGCAGCGGTTCCCGCGCGCCCATGCCCGACGCGTCCAGCCGGTCGCGCCGGATGCCGTGCTTTTCCGCCAGATAGTCCACCACCGCCTTGGCCCGGCGCTGCGACAGGGCGAGATTCACCGCGTCGCCGCCGACCGAATCCGTGTGGCCGACGATGCGGAAGCGCGTGTCGCCGGCCTCGGGCGCCGTCATCACCGCGCCGACGCGGTCGAGCACCGCGCGCGATTCCGGCCGGATGTGCGCGGAGTTGAAATCGAAATTGATCCGGAAGGCGGCGCGCAGTTCGACCGTCGGCGCCGCGACCGGGGCGGGCAGGGTCGGGACGGGCACCCGCGCCGGGGCCTGAACAGGCGGTGGAGCAACGGCCGGTGCCGCGCGCTTCATCGTGACCGGCGGGCAGCCCGGCCCGGCGGTGCCCAGCAGTGCCGCCTGGATTTCGCACTCGCTGGGGTTGGGGCCGAGCGGGGTGGTCTGGGCCGGCGCCGGACCTGCCAGCGCCAATCCCGCCAGCATCGCCAACCCGCCCAAGGTCATTCCGTGTCGCATGGCGGCATTGTCCAGGCTCCCGCTTGTCCCGTCAAATTCCGCGTGGAACGGACGTGCGTGCCTCTGTACCATCCGGTTCCCGAACTTTTCAAACGGGGCATCTGGGAGGAAAGAAGAATGAAGACGATGAAGGCGCTGCTGGCCGGTCTGGCGCTCGCGGCCATGGTTCTGCCCGGTGTTGCGGCGGCCGCCGACTACAAGGCTGAATACAAGCTCTCCACCGTTCTGGGCAAGCCGTTCCCCTGGGGCATCGGCGGCGACCGCTGGGCGGAACTGGTCAAGGAAAAGACCAACGGCCGCATCAATGTGAAGATGTATCCGGGCTCGGCGCTGGTGAACGGCGACCAGACCAAGGAATTCACGGCTCTGCGCCAGGGCGTCATCGACATGGCGGTCGGCTCGACCATCAACTGGTCGCCGCAGGTGAAGGAGCTGAACCTCTTCTCGCTGCCCTTCCTGATGCCCGACCACAAGGCCATGGACGCGCTGACCCAGGGTCCGGTCGGCAAGCAGCTGTTCGACCTGCTGTCCACCAAGGACGTGGTGCCGCTGGCCTGGGGTGAGAACGGCTTCCGCGAGGTTTCCAACTCCAAGCGCCCGATCCGCACGCCGGAGGACCTGAAGGGCCTGAAGATCCGCGTCGTCGGTTCGCCGCTGTATCTCGACACCTTCACCGCGCTGGGCGCCAACCCGACGCAGATGAGCTGGGCCGACGCGCAGCCGGCGCTGTCCACCGGTGCCGTGGACGGGCAGGAGAACCCGGTCGGCGTCTTCGTCGCCGGCAAGCTGCCGACGCTCGGCCAGAAGCACCTGACGTTGTGGGGTTACGTCGCCGACCCGCTGATCTTCGTGGTCAACAAGGAGGTCTGGAACAGCTGGTCCAAGGAGGATCAGGAGGCCGTTCGTGCCGCCGCCGTCCAGGCCGCCGCCGAGGAAATCGCCATCGCCCGCAAGGGCATCACGGCCGAGGACAACAGCCTGCTGAAGGACATCGCCGCCCAGGGCGTCGAGGTCGTGCAGCTGACCCCCGACCAGCAGAAGGCGTTCCAGAAGGCCACGCAGACCGTCTACGACAAGTGGGCCAAGCAGATCGGCCCCGACCTCGTGAAGGCGGCCGAGACGTCCATCGCGAACCGCAAGTAAGCGACGACCGGTGTTGCCCCCACCCCGCAAAGGTGGGGGCAAACATGTTCCCCTTAGAGATTTCTCCATGAGCACTGACCTCCTCGAAGCCGGTCTCGAAACGGCGCCGCCGAAAACCACGGTGCCGGTGACGCTGGAACGCGCCCTGGCCGCCCTGTCCATGGCGGCGCTGTGCGTCATCACCTTCGCCAACGTGGTGGCGCGCTATCTGACCGACGTGTCGCTGGCCTTCACGGAGGAGTACTCGATCTTCCTCCTGGTCGTGATGACGCTGCTGGGATCTTCCGTGGCGGCCGCCGCCGACCGGCACATCCGCATCACCTTCCTGGCCGACAAGCTGTCGCCGCCCGCCCGCCGCGTGACGGAGCTGGTGGCGTGGACCGCCGCGCTGGTGATGTTCGGCTTTCTGGTCTGGTACGGCGGGCGGCTGACCTACGACCAGTGGCGGTTCGAGGAAACCTCGCCGGGCCTCGGCAACCCGCAATGGATCTACACGGTGTGGCTGCCGCTGCTGTCCGCCGTGGTGGGCCTGCGCATCGTCGGGCGCCTGATCCGCATCGCGCGGGGGAACGCCTGATGGCGATGACGATTCTGTTCGCCGGCTTCCTGCTGCTGATGCTGATCGGCGCGCCGCTGGCGGTGGCGCTGGGGCTGGCCGGGACGCTCGCCATTCTGGACGCCCAGCTCGGCATCCTGTCGGTGCCGACCAACGTCTACGCCGGCATCGCCAAGTACCCGCTGCTGGCGATCCCCGTCTTCATCCTGGCCGGCCTGATCTTCGAGCGGGCGGGCGTGGCGAAACAGCTGGTCACCTTCGCCTCCTCCATTGTGGGGGCGAAGAACGGCGGTCTGGCCGTGGTGGCGATCCTGGTCTGCATGGTGATGGGCGGCATCTCCGGTTCCGGCCCCGCCGACGCGGCGGCGGTCGCCACGGTGATGCTTCCGTCCATGCACAAGGCGGGCTACCCGAAGGCCTTCTCGGCCAGCGTCATCGCCGCCGCCGCCGCGACCGCCATCCTGATCCCGCCGTCCGTCGCCTTCATCATCTACAGCGTGCTGGTGCCGCAGGCTTCCGTCCCGGCGCTGTTCGCGGCGGGCCTGATCCCCGGCATCCTGGCCGGCCTGTCGCTGCTGGCCCCGACCATCTGGCTGTCGCGCAAGCACGGCTTCGGCATGCTCGACGCCGGCCCGCGCCCGCCCTTCTGGCGCAGCTTCCGGCAGGCGATCTGGGGGCTGCTCGCCCCGGTCATCATCCTGGGCGGCCTGCGCACCGGCGCCTTCACCCCGACCGAGGCGGCGGTGGTCGCCGTGTTCTACGGGCTGGCCGTGGGCGTCTTCGTCTACCGCACGCTGACCTGGCGCGGCCTGTACGAGGTGCTGGCCGAGGCGGCGGAGATGTCGGCGGTGGTGCTGCTGATCATCGCCCTGTCCAGCGTCTTCGCCTGGGCGGGCAGCACGCTGGGCGCCTTCGACCGGGTGGCGGCCATGGCGATCCAGGCGACGGGCAGCGAGATTCTGGTGCTGATCCTGCTGAACATCGCCCTGCTGATTCTGGGCATGCTGCTGGACGCGGTGTCGATCTTCCTGATCCTGCTGCCGCTGCTGACGCCGATCATGACGGCGTTCCAATGGGACCCGGTGTGGTTCGGCGTCATGCTGACCATGAACCTCGCCATCGGCCAGTTCACCCCGCCCATGGCGGTCAACCTGATGGTGACCACGCGCGTGGCCGGCATCACCATGGAATCGACCGTGAAGTGGGTTCTGTGGATGGTGCTGGCGATGGTCTGCGCGCTGGTTCTGGTGACCTTCGTGCCGGAGCTGTCGCTCTGGCTGCCGCGCCGGCTGGGGTATCTTTAACCCCGCCGGCGGGTCGCCAGGACGATGCCCACGGCGATCAGCGCGATGCCGATGCCGTGATAGAGATGGGGCTGCTCGCCAAGGAACAGGATGGCGAGCAGGCTCCCGAACACCGGGATCAGGTGGATGGCCAGCCCCGCCGTGTTGGCCCCGACCAGCGCCACCGAGCGGTTGAAGCACAGGTAGGCGAGGATCGACGGGAACAGCGCCACATAGACGACGGCGCCAAGCGCGGCGGGGGTGAGCGGCATGGGCCGCCCGCCCACCGTCTCCCACACATAGAAGGGCAGCAGCGTCAGCGCGCCCGCCGCGAAGGTGGCGACGATGAAGCTGAGGCCGTGCACGTTGGGCCGGCGGCGCAGCAGCGCCGTGTAGGCGGCGTAGCAGAGCACCGCCGCGAAGATCCACAGATCGCCCGCGTTCAGTTGCAGCCCGAGCAGCACCGCCGGATCGCCGCGCGCGATCAGCGTGGTGGCGCCGGCCAGCGAGACGGCGATGCCCACGGCCTGAAGCGCGGAGACGCGGTCACCGAACAGCGCGAGGCTCATCAGCACGATCAGCACCGGCATGGAGGACTGCATCATCACCGCGTTCAACGCCGTGGTGGTGTTCAGCCCGATGTAGAGGAAGGTGTTGAAGACCCCGATGCCCAGCACCGTCAGCAGCAGCACGACTTTCCACTGCCGCTTCAGGACGGGCGCATCGACGCGCAGGTGGCGCCACGCGAAGGGCAGGACCAGCAACGCGCCCAGCGTCCAGCGCCAGAAGGCGAGGCCGACCGGCGGCACTTGGCCGGCCACGGCGCGGCCCAGGACGGCGTTGCTCGCCCAGAAGAGAGGAGGCAACATCATCAGGAGCCACGCCTGGTCGAACAGGCGGCGCCCCGCGGGTGCGGTGGCGTTCCCGCTCATGGTCGGTCAGCCGCGCCGGCGCGGGGAGGCGAAGGCCGGGCGGCCCTGGTCGTCGCCCCGGCCCCCCTCACCACGACCGCCCTCGCCCCGAAAACCATCACGGCGCGGACCGCGCGGGCCGTCGGCCCGGTCGCCACGCTCGCCACGGCCTTCGCGGGGCGGCTTCGGAGGCTGGCGCATTTCCGCTTCCAACTCGCCGATGCGCTTGACCAGCGCCTCGCGGATCGCCGGAGCCGCGTGGGCCTTCAGGGTCGCGAGCTGGTCCTTCAGCTGCTGGAGCTGGAGTTGCTTCTGCTCCCGCGTGCGCTTGATGGCGACGTTGTCGGAATGCTGGCCGTCGAAGGCGCGCATGGAATGGTCCTCGTTCAGAAAATACGAAACGCTGCCGCGGCCCCATGGGGGGCCCGGCCGAAGAGGGCGGATTATTGGAAGGGCATTCCCGGCAACGCAAGCCGGGAGTTTGGAGGGGCACCACGATAAACCGGTTGACGGCGAGCGCGCCTTGCCCATGGAAAGGCCCCGGACGGCGTTGCCGTCCGGGGCCTCGGGCTGCGAGCGCCCCGTCAGGCGGCGCGGATGCGGGTGATGAAGGACTGCACCTCGTTGCGCAGATGCTCCGCCTGCTCCGACAGGGTCCGGGAGGCTTGCAGAACGTCCTGGGCCATGTGGCCGGTCTCGCCGGACGCCTGGGTCACGCCCGTGATGTTGGCGGCGACGTCGCGCGTTCCCGCGGCGGCCTGCTGGATGTTGCGCGAGATCTCGGTGGTGACGTTGCCCTGTTCGTCGGCGGTGCTGATCACCGCGGTCACGTTCGCGTTGATCGAGGTGATCATCCGCCCGATGTCGCGGATGGCCTCCACCGCCTGCCCCGTCACTTCCTGCATCTGCTGGATCTGAAGGCGGATGTCGTCCGTCGCCTTGGCGGTCTGGTCGGCCAGGTTCTTCACCTCAGACGCGACCACCGCGAAGCCCTTGCCGGCTTCCCCGGCCCGCGCCGCCTCGATGGTGGCGTTCAGCGCCAGCAGGTTGGTCTGGCTGGCGATCTGCTGGATGAAGCCGGTGACGTCGCCGATGCGCTGGGCGGCGGCGACGAGGCATTCGACCGTCTCGTTGGTGCGCGAGACCTGGGACGCGGCGGCGTTGGCGGTTTCGGCGGACACGTTGATCTGACGGGTGATCTCGTTGATCGAGGACACCAGACCGTCGGCGGCGTGGGCCACGGTCTGCACGTTGGTCGTCGCCTGTTCGGAGGCCGCTGCGACGGCCATGGACTGCCGGCTGGTCTCCTCGGCGATGCCGGTCAGGGAGCAGGCGCTGGCCTCCAGCTGCGCCGCCCCGCTGGACACGGCCGAGGCGATGCCCGACAGCGCGGCTTCGAAGGAGTCGGCGAGGCGCTCCATCTCCTCGTGGCGCTGCGCGACCGCCCGCAGCTCCTGCTGGTGCTTTTCCTGCTCCAGTTCGGTGACGTGGGCGAGACTCTTCTGGAAGATCTGGAGCGCCCGGTTGACCTGCCCGATCTCGTCGTTCCGCTCGGTGCCGGCGATGACGATCGAATAGTCGCCGGTGGCGAGCCGCTCGATGGACGCGACGGTCGCGGCCAGCGGCCGGCGGACGACGACGACCCCGACGACGCTCAGAAGAGCGGCGAGAACGGCCAGCGTCGCGATGCCGCCGGCCAGCGTCCATTTCTGGATCATCAGCGACGGCTCGTTGACCTTGTCCAGCGGGATGCTGGTCAGCATGCCCCATGGGGTGCCCGTCGTGCCGATGGCGATGGGGATGAGAAAGTTCTGGACCATCCCGCCGTTGGCCGTATCCCGGCTTTCGAACTCGCGGCGGGCGCCGCCCTTGACGTCCTCGACGATGGGGGCGAGCTGGCTGTCCACCGCGGCCACCGGCTTGCCGAGCACGCTGCGCTCGTGGAAGGCCGCCCAGGCTCCCCGGTGGGAAATGAGCGAGATCCGCCCGGTCTCGAAGGGGCGGACCTTGCCCAGCCGCTCGGAGATGCGTTCCAGCGGCAGGCTGCTGCCGACGACGCCGACGACGCGGCGGTCCACGATGACCGGCGCCACCAGCGAGACCATCTGGACGGTCCTTTCGCCGACCTTGGCCGTGTAGGGTTCGGTGATCACCGGCTTGCGCGAGGTCTTCGCCCGCGCATAGAACTCGGCGCCCGGCCCGGTCTCCTGCGGCTCCTCGAAGGCGCGCACCTTGATCTGCTTGTCCTCCCGGTACCATTGGGGCAGGAAGCGGCCCTTCTCGTTGCTGCCGACCTCGTCGCGGCTTTCGGCGTCGGGACCCAGCGCGTTCGGTTCGAAGGCGGCCCACAGGCTGAACAGCTCGGGGTCGCTTTCGAACAGGGCGCGCATGACGTCGTTGTAGGCCGTGCGGTCGGTGACCCAGCTGCGGCGCATCATGCCGAAGGCGTTGGCCAGCGCTTCGACGGTCGCCATTCCGCGATTGAGTTCTCCCCCGATCTCCGCGGCGTAATGCTCGCCGACCTCGCTGCTGTGGCGCAGCGCCAGATCGCTGATGACGGCGTTGCTCGCGTTCGACAGCAGGGTGATCCCGCCGGCGAAGATGACCGTGAGCATGACGACGGCGTAGAGGATGAGTTTCCCCGTGAGGCTCTTCGCGCCGTTCAGAAGTCGGCCCACCATGGCGGCTTTCCTTTCCCGTCCCGACGCGGTTCCATGCCGGTCGGCAGGCGATGTCTTGGAGGAGGGGCGGCGGAGGCCGGCGGACCGGCCCCCGCCGGGCAAAAGATCAAGGACGCTGCATCGCGCAGCTCGCCTGCACCGGGTAGAGGACGTCTTCGGCCGCGACCACCTTGACCGGCTTGAAGCCCAGGTCGGTGCCGTCAACCGGGTACTTCACGCCCTTCTCGACGCGCGACACCACCACCGGCATGACCACCTGATGGTCTTCCTTGCGGACCGACAGGTCGCCGATGTCCGTCTTGTAGGTGGTGCCTTCCAGCACCTGGGCGATCTGGGTCGTCTTGATCGGGCCGCCGCCGAAGTTGACGGCTTCCAGCGCTTTGGTGAACATCTTCAGCGCGTTGACGGCGTTCGGCTCGACATAGACCGGGAAATGGCCGGTTGCCGCCTCGTACTCCTTGGCGAAGGTGCCGTCCGACAGCTCGATGTTGTAGGGATGGGCGACGTAGTGGCCGAGCGCGACGTCGCCGGCGTTGCTGATGTTGCCGACCTGATCGAGGAAGGCGGTGCCGAAGCGGGTCTTCAGGCCGGCGTCGCCCGCCGCCTTCATCAGAAGCAGCAGGTCGTTCGACCAGTTGCCGGTGATGACCGTGTCGGGCTTTGCCGCCTGGATCTTGGCGACGAAGGGCGTGAAATCCTGGACGCGCGCGACGTCGTGCAGCACGGCTTCCACCACCTCGTAACCGCCGGCCGTGGCGTTGGCCTTGATGGCGGTCTCCATGTCCTTGCCCCAGGAATAATTCTGGTTGATGGAGTAGACGCGCTTGCCGAGGGAGCCGTCCCCGCTCATGACCTTCACCAGGGCGCCGACGCGCATCGGCGCGGTGGTGGTGAAGCGGAAGGCATGGAAGTGGCACTTCTCGCCGGTCAGCTCCATCGCCTCGGCACCGACGTTGAGGTAGATGACCTCCTTGCCCGGATTCTTCTCGTTGTGCTGGCGGATGTCGTCCGAAAGCTGGGCGGCGATCGCCGAGGACGACGCCTGGATCACCACATGGACGCCCTCGGCCACGGCCTGCTGGAACTTTTCCGAGGCGCCGGCCGGCCGGCCGCCGGAGTTGTATTCGGTGACGACGACCTTCTCGCCGTTGAAGCCGCCGTGGGCGTTCAGCGCGTCGAAGACGTAGCGGGCGGCGAACACGTACGGCCGGCCGGTCGACGCCTGGGCGCCCGACAGGCTCTCGATGACGGCAACGCGCAACGGCTCGGCCTGGGCGGCCGTGGACAGGAGGGCGAGGACGGCGGCGCTGGTGAACGACGTGAGAAAGGAACGCATGGGCATTGATCCCCTTGATGGGTTTTTAATGTCTGTTTCACGATCGCGGGGCAACGCCCCCGCCATCGAATGCCTGGGAGCAGCGTCGGGGCCTGCGCCCCATCAGGGCGCACGGCGCTTGGGAAAGGCGGGGTCGCCGGCGCTGAAGGACGATGTCCGCCATACCTTTGGCCAAGATGTTCCAAACCCCGGAGAGCACTGCGCGCGTGCTCTGCCGTCCTGCAGGTTGCTGGCTTGGTGCTATTCACCCCTTGCGCGTTCAATCATGCATAGATAATAAAACCTCAGGAATGCGGCAAACCGACCCAATTATCGTAAAAATTGATTGTGTAAAAACAAACTGCGCCTTAAAGCGACGGTCCTGTCGCCCGCGCTCACGCGCAGCCCGTGCGCAAAGGCGGATCGCGCTTCA
>JAEZID010000119.1 GCA_023416195.1 Pseudomonadota bacterium
ACCGAACCCCGAGCCCTGCTTCGCCGCATGTTCGACGCGGCGGTCGGCGCCGCCCAGCCGGCGCTCTGCGTGCCCGCCCACCTGCCGGAACCGCCGAAGGGCCGGCTCGTGGTGATCGGCGCCGGCAAGGCTTCGGCGGCGATGGCGCGGGCCGTCGAGGACCACTGGCCGGGCGACCTCTCCGGACTCGTGGTCACCCGCTACGGCTACACGGTGCCGTGTGAGCGCATCGAGATCGTCGAGGCCGCCCACCCCGTGCCCGACGCCGCCGGGATGGAGGCGGCCCGGCGCATCCGGGCTCTGGTCCAGGGGCTCACCCCCGACGATCTCGTCCTCTGCCTGATCTCCGGCGGCGGTTCGGCGCTGCTTGCCCTGCCGCTCGACGGGCTGACGCTGGAGGACAAGCAGGCCGTCAACCGCGCCCTGCTGAAATCCGGCGCCACCATCGCCGAGATGAACTGCGTGCGCCGCCATCTGTCCGCCGTGAAGGGCGGTCGGCTGGCCGCCGCCTGCCACCCGGCGCGCGTCGTCACGCTGCTGCTGTCCGACGTGCCGGGGGACGACCCGATGGACATCGCGTCCGGCCCGACCGTCGCCGACCCGACCACCTGCGGCGACGCGCTGGCGATCGTCCGCCGCTACGGCATCGACGTTCCGGCCCATGTGCTGGCGGTGCTGGAAAGCGGGCGGGGCGAGAGCGTCAAGCCCGGCGACCCGCGTCTGGCCGGCTGCGAGGCGCGCATGATCGCCGCCCCGCAGATGGCGTTGGAAGCGGCGGCGTTGGTGGCGGCCGAGGCCGGATACCCGGTGCACATCCTGAGCGACCGCATCGAGGGCGAGGCGCGGGACGTCGGCAAGGCGCTGGCCGGCCTCGCCCTTCAGGTGGCCGAGCGCGGGCAGCCCTTCACCGCGCCCTGCATCCTGCTGTCGGGCGGCGAGACGACGGTCACCGTGCGCGGGCAGGGGAGGGGCGGGCGCAACGTCGAATTCCTGCTCTCGCTGGGCGTCGCGCTCGGCGGGCATCCGCGCATCCACGCGCTGGCCGGCGACACGGACGGGGTGGACGGGCTGGAGGAGATCGCCGGCGCCCATCTCGGCCCCGACAGCCTGGCCCGCGCCTGGAGCCGGGGCATCAACCCGAAGGACCGCCTCGCCGACAACGACGGCCACGGCTTCTTCGAGGCGCTGGGCGACAGCGTCGTCACCGGGCCGACCCTGACCAACGTCAACGACTTCCGCGCGATTCTGATCGCGTCGCCGCCGGAGTCGTCGTAGGCGCCCCGAAAACCGGCGCGGCCTGATAGACTGCGGCCATGCCCGCCCTTTCCGACTGCAAGGCCCTTTGCCGCGACTGCGCGGCCGCGTTGCGCGGCCCGCAGTCCCGCTGCCCGAAATGCGGCGGGCGGCGGGTCATCCGGCATGACGAACTGCACGCCCTGCCCATCGGGCACATCGACTGCGACGCCTTCTACGCCACGGTCGAGAAGCGCGACCGGCCGGAGCTGGTCAGCCGCCCCCTGATCATCGGCGGCGACCGGCGCGGCGTGGTGGCGGCCTGCTGCTACGTCGCGCGGATGGCCGGGGTGCGGTCGGCCATGCCGATCTGGCAGGCGCTGGAGGCGTGCCCCGACGCCGTCGTCCTGCGCCCGGACATGGCCAAGTACAAGGCGGTGGGCCGGCAGGCGCGGGCGCTGATGGAGGCCTTCACGCCGCTGGTCGAGCCGATCTCCATCGACGAGGCCTTTCTCGACCTGTCCGGCGTCGAGGACCGGCTCAGCATCAGCCCGGCGCAGGCCCTGGTCGAGCTGTCCCGCCGCTTCGAAAGCCAGTTGGGCATCACCGCCTCCGTGGGGCTCAGCTACAACAAGCTGTTCGCCAAGATCGCGTCGGACCTGGAAAAGCCGCGTGGCTTCTCCGTCATCGGGCGGGGGCAGGCGATGGATTTCCTGGCGCCCAAGCCGGTGTCGATTCTCTGGGGCGTCGGCCCGGTGCTCCAGCGCAAGCTGTTCGCCGACGGCATCCGCACGGTGGGCGACCTGCGCGACTGGACGGAAATCGACCTCGTCCGCCGGCACGGCAAGATGGGCCGCCTGCTGCACCGCTTCGCCCGAGGCCAGGACGACCGCCGCGTCGAGCCCGAGGGGCCGAGCAAGAGCATTTCCGCCGAGACTACCTTTGACTGGGAGACCGCCGACCCGGCCGCGCTGAAGGACGCCCTGCGCCCCCTGGCCGAGACGGTGGCCCGCCGCCTGTCCGCCGCCGGCCTTCAGGGGCGCAGCGTGGTGCTGAAGCTGAAGACCGCCGACTTCCACACCATCACCCGCTCCCGTCGCGTCGATCCGCCGGCCCGTCTGGCGGAGGCGATCTGGCGGGTTGGCTGCGAGATGCTGGAGCCGGAGGCGGACGGCCGCCCGATCCGCCTGATCGGCATCGGCTGCACCGACCTGACCGACCCGGAGACCGAGGCGGAACCCGGCCTGTTCGACTGATCCATCGGCATCGGCATCGGCATCGGCATCGGCATCGGCATCGGCATCGGCCGGCCTTGCCTTGGCCGGCCTTGCCTTGGGCGCCCCGCGACCACATCATCAGGGGCCAAGCCCATCGGGAGTATCCGCGTGTCCATCCAGTTGACCACCCTTCCCAACGGTTTCCGCGTTCTGACCGACCATCTCCCCCATCTCGGCACGATCACCAGCGGCGTCTGGGTCGGGGTGGGCGCGCGCAACGAGCGGCCGGACGTGAACGGCATCGCCCATTTCCTGGAGCACATGATCTTCAAGGGCACGGCAAGCCGGGACGCGCTGGCCATCGCGATGGAGATCGAAAACCGGGGCGGCGACTTCAACGCCTTCACCGACTACGACGTGACCGCCTACTACACGCAGATGGCGGCCAAGCATGTGGAGGTGTCCTGCGAGATCATCGGCGACATCGTGCTGAACTCCGTCTTCCCGCAGGAGGAGGTGGAGAAGGAGCGCGGCGTCGTCATCCAGGAGATCGGCCGCTACGCCGACGAGCCGGAGGACGTGGTCTACGAGGCGCTGCGCCGCACCGCCTTCCAGGGGCAGGCGCTCGGCCGGCCGATCCTCGGCCCGCGCGAGAACGTCGCCGGCTTCGGCCGCGACCACCTGTTCGACTACGTCTCCCACTACGACCCGCGCCGCATGGTCTATGTGGTCTCCGGCAACGTGGACCACGACACGGTGGTGCGCCGGGTGGAGTCCCTGTTCGGTCATCTGACGGCCAAGGACACGCCCTTCCACGAGGCCGTCGCCAACACCGGCGGGGCGGCGCTCGTCCAGCGCGACGCCGAGCAGGTCCATTTCATGGCGGCCTTTCCCGGTGTCGGGACCGAGGATGCGGCGAGCTACCCGTTGCGCCACCTCGCCAACATCCTCGGCGGCGGCATGACCTCGCGCCTGTTCCAGGAGATCCGGGAGAAGCGGGGCCTCGTCTATTCCGTCTACGCCGCGCCGATCCAGTACAGCGACGGCGGCGCGCTCAGCTTCTACGCCGGAACGGGGCCCGAGGAAGTGGCCGAGCTGGTCCCGGTCTTCTTCGAGGAACTGCGCAAGGCCCGCGACGGCGTCACCGCCGCCGAACTGGAGCGGTCGAAGGAACAGATGCGCTTTTCCGTCGGCAAGTCCCTGGAATCGACAATGCGGCGTGCCGACCGCTTCGCCCGCACCCTGCTGCGCACCGGCGAGATCCGCAGCATCGAGCAGATCTTCGAGCGCATCGACGCCGTTTCGGCCGACGATGTGGCGCAGGCCGCCAACCGCGCCTTCGCCGGCCCGATGGCGGTGTCGGCCGTCGGCGTGCTCGACCGCCTGCCGGCTTACGAGGACATGCGGGGCATGCTTGGGGGCTGAGGCCGCCCAGGCGACACGGCGGCGCGTATCACGCGTTTTTGGAGTATGTGTTGCCTGAGAGCCTCCTTTTGGAGAATATCTCCGCCGTGTCTCGAAGGATCGGAGAGGGCGGATGTATCACCCGGAGGCGCTGGACCCCATCGTCACCTT
>JAEZID010000140.1 GCA_023416195.1 Pseudomonadota bacterium
GCGCCCGGATTGCCCCCGGCGGAGAAGCAGGGTCAGCAGCACCTTCGCCTTCAGCCCGTCGAGCCAGCCGGCGCGGATCAGGCCCCGCCGTTGCAGATCGATCTCGCCGCCCGGAAAGCCGTAGGTCCGGGCCAGAACCTCGCCGGCCCCGGTGCGGGACGCCAGCACGACGGGCATCGCCGTCGCGGCCCGCTCCAGCGCGTCGGCGACCGCCGGGGCGACGTGACCGCCGCCGGTCGCCTCGACGACCATGCCGGCGAAGCCCGCCTGCCGGGCCGCGTCGATGAGCGTCCCGTCGTCGCCCAGCGCGATGGTGACCAGCGCGACGCGCGCATCATCCGCCGTCCGGGTTCGGGACAGCGCGGGGACGTTCTCCACCCGCGCGGCCAGCCGCACATTGCCCTCGCCGACCCAGCCGACCGGCCCCGCCAGCGGCGAGGTGAAGGCCGCCGGGCTGCTGGTGTGGGTCTTGCGCACGAAGCGGGCGGCGTGGATCTCGTCGTTCAGGACCACCAGGCAGCCCAGCCCGCGCGCGGCCTCGCTGCCGGCCACCCGAACGGCGGCCAGAAGGTTGGCCGGCCCATCGGCGCCGGGCACGGTCGGGTTCCGCATCGCGCCGGTGACGACCACCGGCGCCTCGATGTCGAGCAGGCGGTCGAGCGCGAAGGCCGTCTCCTCGATGGTGTCCGTCCCCTGCGTCACGACGACGCCACGGGCACCGCCCGCGACGGCCTCCGCGACGGCGTCCGCCAACGCCTCGAGATCGTCGAACCGCAGATGGGCGCCCGGAACCTGCCGGAAGGACCGGGCGTCGATCGCCGCCACCTCGGTCAGGGCGGGCACGGCCGCGACCAGCATTTCCCCGGTCAGGGTCGGCACCACGCCGCCCTGGTCGCTCCGCGTCATGGCGATGGTGCCGCCAAGTGCCAGCACCGTCACGGTCGGTTTCGTCATTGCTTGAACTCCCCTGTTCCGCTCAGCGGCCTTCGCCCAGCAGCCGCAGCGCCGTGCCGCAGCACATCTCGTGATGCTCCGTGTGGGTAATCCCCGGCACGGCCGCCAGCGTGTCCAGCGGCGTCTGGTCCGCCATGTCGAACGGCGAGTCCGTTCCGATGGCGATGCGGTCGGCGCCGACCAGATCGATCAGGTAGCGCAGCGCCTGCGGATCGAAGACGAGGCTGTCGAAGTAGAAACGGCGCAGCAGATCCTTCGGATTGGACTTGGTGTGCGCGTGGGTCTCGGGGCGCACCTTGTGCCCGTGAACCAGCCGGCCGATCTGGTACGGCGCGAAGCCGCCGCCATGCGCCAGCAGGATTTTCAGGTCGGGCAGCTCATCGAGCGCGCCGCTGAACATCAGGTTCGCGACGCAGACGGCGGTGTCGAGCGGGTTGCCGATCAGGTTGGTCAGATAGTGGCACTCAAGCCCCGACTTGGACCCGACATAGTAGGGGTGGGCGAAGACGAACACGCCCAGTTCGGCCGCACGCCGCAGCACCGGCCGGAACCGTTCCTCGGCCAGCTGCGCGCCCTCGATCGACGTTCCGATTTCGACCGCCTTGAAGCCCCACTCCTTGACCACCCGTTCCAGCTCGGCGACGGCGGCGTCGGGATGCTGCATGGGGATGCTGGCCATGCCGCGCAGCCGGTCCGGCCGTGCGGCGACCATGTCGGCCACGCCGTCGTTGACCAGCCCGGCGACCTTCAGCGCGAGGTCAGCGTCGGCCCAGTAGTAGAACATCGGCGGCGCCGGCGAGATCACCGATACGTCGATGCCCTTGCGGTCCATGGAGTCGAGCTTCGCCTCGGGATCGAAGAATTCCTGGAACAGGGGGTAGACGTAGCCCTGGTCGTGCACGACCCGCCGCGCGTTCCCCTCGCCCTCGATGCGGGCGGCGAAGGTCTGCGGCTGTCCGGCGATGGCCTCGACGATCCGGGGCGGGATGACGTGGCTGTGAAGGTCGATGCGCATGGTTCAGCTGTACCTCTTCATCACGTCGTCATCCGCGAACCAGTCGAAGGGGGCGCTGGACAGATTGACGATGACGTTCTGGATCTGTGTGTACTCGTGATAGGCGGCGATGCCGTTTTCCCGGCCGATGCCGCTCATCTTGAAGCCGCCCCAGGGGGAGGCGGGGTCGATGCGGTGGTGGTCGTTGATCCACACGATGCCCGCCTGCATCCGGTGCGCGACCCGGTGCGCCTGCCGGACGTCCTCGGTCCAGACGCTGGCCGCCAGCCCGAACTCGGTGCCGTTGGCGAGCGCGATCGCCTCCTCCTCGTCCGCGAAGGGCAGCACGCAGACGACGGGGCCGAAGATCTCCTCCTGGGCGATCCGCATCTCGTTGCGCACGCCGGTGAAGACGGTCGGCAGGTACCAGTAGCCGCGCTCGAAGGCGGCGCCCTCGGGCCGGTGCCCGCCGACCGCCAACGTCGCCCCTTCCTCCTGGCCGATGCGGACGTACTTCTCGACGATCGCGCGCTGGCGCTCCGAGACGAGCGGGCCGACCTGCGTCCTCAGATCCTGCGGATCGCCGAGGCGGAGCGCCCTGGTCCGCGTGACGAGTTCCTCCACGACGGCGTCGTGGATCGAACGGTGCACGATCAGGCGCGAACCCTGCACGCAGGTCTGGCCCGTCGCGACGAAGGAGGCGAACAGGGCGGCGTTCACGATGGTCCGGGGCGCCACGCCCGGGAACGCGACCATCGCGGCCTTGCCCCCCAACTCGCCGGCGAAGCGCGTCAGGTTCTGCCCGGCCAGCGACGCCACGGTTTTTCCGGTTTCCGTGCCACCCGTCAGGTCGATCTTGCGGATGCCCTTGTGCCGGGTGAGCGCGGCGCCGGCGTCGGCGCCGAAGCCCGGCACCACGTTGTAGACGCCATCGGGCAGGCCGGCGTCGCGCAGCACCTCGCCCAGCAGCAAGGGGGTCAGCGGCGCCAGCTCGCTCGGCTTCACCACCATGCTGTTCCCCGCCGCCAGGGACGGGGCGACCTTCTTCGTCAGGATCAGCAGGGGGTGGTTCCACGGGGTGACGTGGCCCACCACCCCCAGCGGCACGCGCCGGGTGTAGTTCAGGAAGGGGCCGTTGAACGGCGGCACCGTGTCCTCGTGGGTCCGGGCCAGCGCGCCGAAATACTCGTACCATTCCGGGAGACGGCCGAGCTGCGCGGACAGCTCCCGCCGCGCCCGGCCGGTCTGGTCGACCTCGATGCGCACGAACTCGTCCATGCGGCTGCGCAGGATCTCGGCCGCTTTCGCCATGACGCGGGCGCGGGCCTCGGGCGGGGTCTCGCTCCATTCCCCGAAGGCGCGCTGCGCCGCCGCGACCGCCTGGTCGATGTCCGCCGCGCCACCCTCGGCGACCTCGGCCAGGACCGACTCGTCCTTCGGATTCTCGACGGCGAAGGTCCGGCCGGACGCGGACGGCCGCCAGCCCCCATCAACCCACATGCCCCACGTTCGCTGATCATGCTCGGCTGGCATCAGCAAATACTCCCCCCCGGCAGGCCGACGTTTCGGCTTCTGCCCTGTGTTCCGACCTGTGAAGATCATGGCCCGGGGCGGCGCGGCCCCGGGGCTCCTCCCGTCAGCGGCGGCCGAAGGTCCGCAACGCCTCGTCGCCCGTCATCACCCACCCGAAGGCGGCGCGGATGCAGGTCAGCGCCGCCTCGTGCGCCGCCGGGCCGTCCATGGTGTCGACGCAGTCCTCGATGCACACGGCGGCGTAGTCCAGGACGTTCGCGCGGACGGTGGTCGCCAGCACGCAGCTGTTGGTGTTCACCCCGGTGATGAGCAGCGTGTTGATGCCGTGACGGCGCAGCATGAAGTCCAGATCGCTGGCGACGAAGCAGTCGTAGCGCTTCTTCGTGTCGACGATCCAGTCGCCGTCCTTGTAGAGCTGCGGCATGATCTGGCAGCCGGGCATGCCTTCGATGTTGTGCCGCTCGACGTTCTTGCGGGACGCGGTCGGGTTGTCGGCGCGGGTGCGCCAGAACGGGTTGGAGCGGATCTCCTCGACGTCCCGGTAGGTGGTGACGAGGTGCACGATGGGAATGCCGGCCGCCCGGCAGCCGTCGAAGAAGCGACGGTTGGCCTCGACCACCACGGCGGCGCGCTCGGCCGCCAGCGGCATGGTCGCCACCTCGGGATCGAGATGCCCGCGGTGCAGGTCGATGGCGATGACCGCCGGCTTGGAGCTGTCGACTCCGAAATCCATGGTAGACGTCCTTTTGATTCGGTGGGTTTCGTCCGGGCGCGCGCTCAGCCTTGGAGCATCGTCGGCCACATGACGGTGATCGGGATGTAGGTCGCCAGAAGCAGCGTGATGATCGCGAGCACGATGAAGGGAATGACGCTCTGCACGATCTTCGCGTAGCTGATCTTGAAGGTCGTGATGCCGATGAAGATGTTCAGGCCGAAGGGCGGCGTGATCATCCCGATGGCGAGGTTCAGCACCAGGACCGCGCCGAAATGCACCGGATCGATGCCGGCCGCCATGGCGGCGGGGTACACCAGCGGCGACAGCACGATGATCGCCGAGTTGGGATCGATGAACATGCCGGCGATCAGGAAGATGACGTTGACGACGAGCAGCACGGTCCACGGGCTCAGCCCGTCGAGCAGCCCGCTGATCTGCTGGGGCACTTGCAGAAGCGTCAGGTACCAGGTCATCGCCCCGCCGGCCGCGATCAGGATGAGCAGGGTGGCGATGACCGTGCCCGACGCCACCGACACCTTGAACAGCTCGGTGATGGGCAGCTGGCGGTAGATGAAGCACTCGACGACGATGGCGTACACGCAGGCGGCGGCGGCCGCTTCCGTCGGCGTGAAGACGCCGCCGTAGATGCCCCCGAAGATCACCGCCGGCAGGCCCAGCGCCCACACCGCCCGGCGCCCGGCGGTCGCGATGTCGGTCAGCGAGGCCCGGGCGCCCCGCATGATGCCGTGCCGGCGGGCGTAGACATACGCGTAGACGGCGAGAACGGCGGTGAACAGGATGCCGGCGCCCAGGCCCGCCAGGAAGACCGTCCCGACCGACGCCGAGGTCTGCACCGAGTAGAGGATCATCGCCACGCCCGGCGGGATCAGCATCGAGAGGGTCGAGGCCGCCAGAATGAGCCCCGCGGAGAAACCCGCCCCGTAGCCCTGCCGCAGCAGGGACGGATAGACGATCGGCCCGATGCTCACCACCGCCGCCGCGCCGATGCCGCTGATCGCGCCGAACAGCGCGCAGGACATGACGGTGGCGATCGCCAGCCCGCCCGTGATGTGCCCGACCAGCGCCTCGACCAGGGCGACCAGGCGGGCGCCGATCTCGCCCCGCGCGATGATGTCGGCCGCGAAGACGAACAGGGGCACGGCGATGAGCGAGAAGATGTTGACGCCTTCCACCACGCGCTGCGCCATCACCATCGACGGCAGGGCGGGGCCGAAGAGTTCGAACGTCGTGATCGTCGCGACGAGAATGCCGAGGAAGATCGGAAAGGACAGAACCAGCAGCCCGATGAAGGCCGCCGTAAAGAAGGGAACGGCCATTCCTCAGTCCTCCGTGGGCTGGTCGGTGTACAGCGGGCGGGCGTTCTGCGGGTCGAGCAGGTGCGACAGCGCCATGTGCAGGAAGGCCAGCGCCATGAGCGCGCAGCCCAGGGGCAGGGACACATGGAGGAGCCCGCGCGGGATCGGCAGCACGGGACTCATCTGGAAGCCGGTCAGCATGCGTTCCGCCAGGGCGTAGCCGTATTTGGTGATGTAGACCATGGTGACGAGGCCGACGGTGCCGATGGCCACGGCGACCCAGCGCTGCACCGACGGCGGAACCATGCGCAGCATGATGTCGATCATGATGTGCCGCTGCTCGCGGACCAGCACGTAGGACCCGAGGAAGGTCATCCAGACCATCAGGTAACGGGCCAGCTCCTCGCCGCCGACAAAGCTGAAGTCGAAGGCGTACCGGCCGAGCGCCCCGATGAACAGGGTCAGGGTGATGGCGAGAAGAGCGAGACCCACGAACGCCTTTGCAAGCAGGTCCGCGCCCAGGAGGAGCCGGTCCAGCCACCACACGAGCGGCTGGCCCGGCATGGCGGAGCGGGAAACCCGCTCCCCATGCCTGTCAGCCATCATTTCAGCCCCAGCTCGCTCTTGAAGCTGTCGAGGATCTCCTTGCCCTGGGCGCCCGCCTTGGTGAGGTAGAATTTCTCCAGCTCCGGCAGAGTGGTCTCACGGAGCTTCTGGTATTCCGCGTCGGTCAGCTCGGTGATGGCGACGCCACGCTCCTTGAAGGCCTTCATCGCCTGAGCGGTCATTTCCTCGGTCTTGGCGACGACCACCTCGGCCGCCTTGTCGACCGCCTCGCCCACGGCCGTCCGGCATTCGGGCGTCAGACCGTCCCACCACGCCTTCGAGACCATGAACAGCTGGTCGAGGTTGCCGTGATTCGACATCGTCACGTTGCTCTGGACCTCGTGGAACTTCATGACGTAGGTCGTCACGAGCGGGTTTTCCTGAGCGTCGATCGTGCGGTTCTGCAGCGCGTTGTAGGTCTCCGGGAACGGCATGTTGACCGGGTTGAGGCCAAGGATCTTCTGCTGCTCCACCAGAACCGGCGACGGCATGACCCGCGCCTTCAGGCCGGCGAAGTCGGACGGCTGCTTCAGGGGCTTGTTGGCCGTCCACTGCTTGTAGCCCGTGTGCCAGACGCCAAGGCTGACGACGCCCTGCGCCTCCGTGGTCTTGAGCAGCTTGGCCATGGCCGGGCCCTTGTGGGCCTTCAGGAGATCCTCGGTCTTGGTCGGCCAGAAGAAGGGAAAGTCGAAGATGCCGATCTTGGGCTCGAAGCCGACCATGAAGGAGGCCGGCAGGACCACGGCCTCGATCGAGCCGATCTGCATGCCCTCGATCAGGTCGGTCGTGCCGCCCAGCTGGCCGGACGGATAGACGGTCGCGTTGATCGTGCAGCGCTTGTCCGCCGCGAGAAGCTCCTTGACCTTGACGGCTCCAAGGTCGCGCGGGTCGCCGGAGGGCACGACGTGCGCGATCTTCATGGTGTAGCTGGCCGCGTGACCCACCGAGGTCAGGGCGATCGCTGCGGCGGTGAAGGTGAAGAAAAAGTCCCTGAGTCGCATGGTTGCGCTCCTCCCTGATTATGTTCGGCCCGTTTACGTTCGCCCTGTATGTGTCCGGCGGTTCATGCCCCGGCTTTTCCGCCGGGGCATGACTTGCGGAGATCAGCGCAACGCGTTCATTTCCCGCTGGTCGATTTTGAGCTGGTCGGCCAGCCAGTCCGCCATCTTTTCCTGGCCGATGGTCGGGTTGTCGTGCTGGCAATGCTCGGCGCCCGTCTCTTCGACGCCGATCATTTCAAGCGTGACGTTGACGCCGCTCGCCTTGGCGTATTCATAGACCTGGGTGGCCTGCCGAACGCTCAGCACGTCGCTGCCGCCGTGGCAGATCAGGTAGGGGCAGCGGATCTTGTCGATGTGGCCTTCGAGCTTGAAGTCGCGGCCCTTTTCAAAGGCCTCCCGCATCGACTTGACGCCGAAGACCCATTTGATGTGGTCGGCGAGGCCGTGGCTCTCGTTCGCCTCGCCCCAAAGCTCGTTCACGTCCCACACCGCGCCGTGCGAGATCACCGCGGCGATGCGCGGCTCGTAGGAGGCGGCGCGGGCCGCGTAGAAGCCGCCCAGGCTGGACCCGCAGACGGCGATGCGGTCGCGGTCGATGTCGTTCCG
>JAEZID010000145.1 GCA_023416195.1 Pseudomonadota bacterium
TCCGGCCTTTGATTTCAAGATGTGAGGAGAAACCCATGACGACCAAGACCGCCCGCACCCCCGACCACGGCATCGATCCGCTGTTCGTGGACCGCTGGTCGCCCCGCGCCTATACGGGGGAGGAAATCCCCGACGCCGTACTGGAACAGGCCTTCGAGGCGGCGCGCTGGGCGCCTTCGGCCCGGAATGTCCAGCCCTGGCGCTTCGTCTACGCTAAGCGCCAGTCCTCGGCGTGGGAGCCGATCTTCGGCCTGCTGGCCGAGCGCAACAAGCTGTGGGCGGACAAGGCCTCGGCCCTCGTCGTGGTGCTGTCCAAGACCACGGACGACGACGGCGCGCCGCTGCTCACCCACTCCTTCGACACCGGGGCGGCCTGGGCCAACTTCGCCCATCAGGCGGTGCTGTCCGGCTGGCGCACGCGGGCCATCGGCGGCTTCGACCGCGCCAAGGCCCGCACCGTTCTGAACGTGCCCGACGACCATGCCGTGGAGATCGTCATCGCCATCGGCAAGCAGGCCGAGCGCGACGTCCTGCCCGAGGATTTCCAGAAGCTGGAAACCCCGAACGGCCGCCGGCCGCTGACCGCCTTCGTGTCGGAAGGCGTGTTCCGCGCGGCGTGATACCGAAAGCGCATTGCTGTGCAATGTGCGAAAGGGGCATACGGCCGGCCGATCATGGAAGCGTCCATGCGCCGGCCGTATGAGGCCGTTACAGGAAGAAGACCCAGGTCGTCAGGACGAACAGCGGTATCAGGAAGGCGCTGGACCAGGCCATGTAGCCGAAGAAGCTCGGCATCTTCACGCCGCGCTCTTCGGCGATGGCCTTGACCATGAAGTTGGGCGCGTTGCCGATGTAGCTGTTGGCGCCCATGAACACCGCGCCCGCCGAAATGGCCGTCAGCGTGACCGCGAGGTCGGTCATCAGCACGCCCGCGTCACCGCCCGCCGTGTTGAAGAAGATCAGGTAGGTCGGCGCGTTGTCGAGGAAGCTGGACAGAATGCCGGCGGCCCAGAAATAGGCGGCTGGGTTCGGCTGGCCGCCCTCGTTCACGGCGGCGATGATGGCGCCGAGCGCCCCGTCCGTGCCGGCGCGCAGGATGGCGATGGCGGGAATGATGGTCAGGAAGATCGCGGCGAACAGCTTCGCCACCTCCAGCATCGGCCCCCAGGTGAAGGCGTTGAGGCGGCGGCTCTGCTGGCTGGTCAGCTTCAGCGACAGGGCGGTGATGAGGATCAGCAGGCCCTGGCTGACGATGGTCTCCAGCGGCACATGGACGTGGTAGATCGTCACCCCGACGCCCGGATGCCACACGCCGCTGAGCAGCACGGCGCCGACGATGGCGACCAGCAGAAGCAGATTCACCGCGCCTTCGATGCGCACCGGCTCGCGCTCGTGAACACCCTCGATCAGCGGGTGCTTGCCGGGATCCTTGGTGTGCAGATAGAGGTCGAGGACGAAGTAGATCGCCAGCAGGCAACCGGACACCAGAACCATCGGCCAGAACAGGTGGGTGGTCGGCCAGAAGAAGCTGACGCCCTTCAGGAAGCCCAGGAACAGCGGCGGATCGCCCAGCGGAGTCAGGGAGCCGCCGACGTTCGACACCAGGAAGATGAAGAAGACGACGGTGTGGACCTTGTGCTTGCGATGCTCGTTGGCGCGCAGCAGCGGGCGGATCAGCAGCATCGAGGCGCCGGTCGTGCCCATCAGGCTGGCCAGCGCCGTCCCGAGCGCGAGGCCGACCGTGTTCGCCAGAGGCGTGCCGACCAGGGAGCCGGCCAGCCGCACGCCGCCCGCCACCGTGAACAGCGCCGTCAGCAGGACGATGAAGGGGATGTATTCGAGAAGCAGCGTGTGCAGCAGTTCGTACAGGGCCAGCCCCGGGCCGAACACGGCGGCGAAGGGAACCAGGAAGGCCAGCGCCCAGCCGGCCGAAATCTTGCCGAAATGATGGTGCCAGAGGTTCGGGGCCAGCAACGGCAACAGCGCGATGGACAGCAGGATCCCGGCGAAGGGGACCACCCAGAGCGCACTGAGCTCCCCCCCGTCGAGATGCGGCGACCCGGCGGCCTCCGCTGCGAAGGCCAAGCCCGGCAGGACGGCGGTGGTGAGCGCCGCGAACAGGCCGGCGAGGATCGGGCGGGGCGCGCAGGCTTTTGTCATTTCAGGAGAATCGGCCAAACGGGATCGGGAATTGGTGAGGGGGCGAAGTATGCGTCGCGGTGAAGCTGAAGCCAAGCCGGAAAGGTCTATGGGCAAACCATTATCGTGACGGATCCCTCGGGGCGGGCGCCGGTCCAGTCGGACAGCGGCCGGCATCGGCCTCCGGCGCAGAGCGTGTGGTCGCCGGTGAAGGAGGACGCGGCCAGGACGATGCGGTCCTGAGGGGGAAGGTCAGGGGTCCAGACCAGCCAGCCGTCCGACAGGCGGGCCTGCGGCGGCGGCTCCATGCCGGCGCCGGTGCCCTTCACGCGCGCCTCGACCGGGACGAGGCGGCCGGACTCGGCGCGCCATTCCTCCCGCCATTCGGTCTTTTCGATGGAGTGGGTCCAGGCCAGGGTGAAGGACGGTCCCGGCAGAGCGGCCAAGACCGCTCCGCCGAGCGCCGTCAGGCAGATGCCGGCGCTCACGCTGCCGGCTTCATGCCGCCGGCTGGGCGCCGCGCTGCCCCCGCAAGCGGTAGCGCTGCCACAGCACGAAGACCGCCGTCATGGCGAAGCCGATCTCGTCGCTGATCGGCAGGGCCAGGACGAACAGGAAGGCCCCGGCCGCGGCGAAGATGCGCTCCGGCCAGTTCAGCGGCGTCCAGAAGAAGCCGATGGTCGCCGCCCCCCACAGGCCGATGGCGATGCAGGCCTTGGTGAGGATGTAGGCCACGGCCAGAGGGTCGGAGGTTTGCAGCATCAGTGCCGGATCGTAGACCGCCATGAAGGGCACGACGTAGCCGGCCATGGCGATGCGCGTGGCGATCCACCCGATGTCCATGTGGTCCGCCCGGCAGATGGAGGAGGCGGCCAGCGCCGCCAGCGCCACCGGCGGCGTCAGGTCGGCCATGATGCCGAAGTAGAAGACGAACATGTGCGAGACGATCAGCGGCACGCCCATCTCTAGCAGGGCCGGCGCCGCGATGGCCGCCGTGATGATGTAGTTGGCCGTGGTCGGCAGGCCGGTGCCCAGCACGATGCAGGCCAGCATGGTCAGTACCAGCGCCAGCAGCAGGTTGCCGCCCGACAGTTCCACGATGGTGCTGGCGAAGCTGGAGGCCAGTCCGGTCAAGGTCAGAATGCCGATCAGCACGCCGACCAACGCGCAGGCGACGCCGACGCCGACCGCGTTCTTGGCGCCGTCGGCAAGACTCTGCACCAGCAGGGCCAGCGTCTCCCGCCCGCCCTTGAAGATCAGGCAGGGCAGAATCAGCAGGCCGACGATGGCGAAGGCGACGTGCTCCGTCCGCAGCCCCAGGCGCCACAGACCGGCGGCGGCGAGGCCGAGAACGATCCAGAAGACGACGCGCAACGCCGTCGGGCCGATGCCCCCGGCAACGCGCGTGCCGAGGATCAGCGCAATGGTCGCGGCGATGCCCATGACGCCCGCGAACAGCGGCGTGAAGCCGGAGAACAGCAGATAGACCAGCGCCGCCAGCGGCAGGAGCAGGTACCAGCCCTCCACCAGCGCGCGGGACACGCTGGGGCACTGGTCCTTGGGCAGGCCGACGAGGTTGCGCTTCCCGGCCTCCAGATGGACCATCCAGAAGGCGCTGCCGAAATAGAGGATCGCCGGGATGGCCGCCGCGATGGCGATCTCGCTGAAGGGGACGCCGATGGTCTCCGCCATGATGAAGGCGGCGGCGCCCATGACCGGCGGCATCAGCTGCCCGCCCATGCTGGCGGTCGCCTCCACGGCGCCGGCGAAAGCCGGGCGGTAGCCGAAGCGCATCATCAGCGGGATGGTGAACTGGCCGGTGGTCAGCACGTTGGCGACGCCGGAACCGTTGATGGTCCCCATGAAGCCCGACGAGATGACCGCCACCTTCGCCGGCCCGCCCTTGGCGTGGCCGACCATGCCCAGCGACACGTCGTTGAACAGCTTGATCATGCCGGCGCGTTCCAGGAAGGCGCCGAACAGGATGAACAGGAAGATGAAGGTCGCCGACACGAAGGTGGGCGTGCCGTAGATGCCCTCGGTCGACAGGAACAGGGTGTCGATCACCTGATCGATGTCGTAGCCGCGATGCGCCAGCCCGAAGGGCAGGTGCCGGCCGAACAGGGCGTAGGGGATGAAGACGCCGCAGATGATCGGCAGCACGATGCCCATGATGCGCCGCGCCGCCTCGAACACCAGCGCGATCTCGATCGCGCCGACGATCAGGTCGGTGGTGCTCGGGTCGCCGGAGCGCAGGATCAGGTCGGTCTCGAACACGTAGTGGTAGAGTCCGATGCCGAAGCCGGTCAGGCCCAGCAGCCAGTCGTACCAGGGCACGCTCCGCCGTTCCCCATGTTGGCGAAAGCCGAACAGGGCGTAGGTCATCAACAGCAGGAAGCCGACGTGGACGGAGCGGACGACGATGCTGGACAGCGGGTTGAACGCCGCCGTCCAGAGCTGGAAGATCGAGAAGGCCACGGCGATGGCGAAGACGGCCTTTCCGGCCACGCCTTCGAAGGCCACCACCGTGGACGGGTTCTCGCGGTCGATCGCCTGGCGGATTTTGGTGTCCGCCTCTTGAGCGGGCGCGGTCATGGAACGGGTCCGATCCAGCGCGCGCTTACATCAGGCCCTTTTCCTTGTAGAAC
>JAEZID010000146.1 GCA_023416195.1 Pseudomonadota bacterium
AAGAAGCCCGATTCGGTATCGAAGGCCCGGTGGAGCGCTCCGCCGGGCCTTTTCCTTTGCCGCGAGCGGCCCGAAATTCCCAACAGAACCACAGGTTTAGAGTTTTCCCTCGCGCTCTCTTCCCCAACGGTGCGGCGGCGGTCATCCTTGCGACCGCCTATTCCCTGGGGAGAGAGTGAGTTCATGAGACAGTCCACCGCTGCCGCCCTGCGGGGCGCTCTGGTCGCCCCCCTGGTCGCTCTTGCGCTGGCCGCTCCGGCGGCGCTCGTCACGGCTCCGGTCCCGGCCCAGGCCGCTCCGCCGGCCCAGTTGAAAACGCAGGCGCCGGGCTTCTACCGCATGGCGCTGGGCGATTTCGAGATCACCGCGCTGTACGACGGCTTCATCGATCTCGACCGCAAGCTGCTGAAGGGCGCCAGCGCCGAGGACGTCCAGAGCCTGCTCGCCCGCATGTTCCTCGACGGCACGCCGGGCGTGCAGACGGCGGTCAACGCCTACCTGATCCACACCGGGCAGAATCTGGTGCTGGTCGATGCCGGCACGGCCAAGGCCTTCGGGCCCAACCTGGGCTTCATCCTGGACAACATCCGCGCCGCCGGCTACGACCCGGCGCAGGTGGACGCGGTGCTGCTGACGCACCTGCATCCCGACCACGCCAACGGCCTGCTGACGCCGGACGGCAAGATGGCGTTCCCCAACGCCGAGGTCCGCGTGGCGAAGGCCGACGCCGATTTCTGGCTGAGCGAGGAGACCGCGGCCAAGGCCCCGGCCGAAGGGCAGGCCTTCTTCAAGATGGCGCGCGACGCGGTCGCCCCCTATGTGGCGGCGGGCAAGCTGAAGCCCTACGCGGAGGGCGAGACGCTGCTGCCGGGTGTGGCAACGGTGGAGGCATACGGCCACACGCCGGGCCATTCCGGTTACCTGTTCACCTCCAAGGACCAGAGCATCCTGGTGTGGGGTGACATCGTCCACAGCCATTCGGTCCAGTTCGCCCGGCCCGAGGTCGCCATGGAGTTCGACGTGGACCAGACCCAGGCGATCGCCACCCGCAAGACGGTCTTCGCCGACGCGGCGGCGCAGAAGCTGTGGATCGCCGGCGCCCACCTGCCGTTCCCCGGCATCGGCCATGTCCGCACCGAGGGCAACGGCTACGCCTGGGTCCCGGTGGAATACGGCCCGATCCGCACGGACCGGTAAGCGGCGCACCTTCGCCCGCTCTCCCGCGAACGGCGGGAGAGCGGGGTGTGCCGCCTTATCCCCGCCGGACGATGGACAGGAAGCTCGACACCTCGCTGGACAGGTTCTGGGACTCGCCCAGCAACGCCTGCGCAGCGGTCAGCAGTTCCTCGGCGTTGGCGCCGGTCTCGCTGGCCTGACGGGACACGTCGTCGATGCTGGCGGTCACCGCGTGGGTGCCCGACGACGCTTCCTGCACGTTGCGGGCGATCTCGCGGGTGGCGGCGCCCTGCTGGTCCACCGCCACGGCGACCGTGCCGGTGATGTCGCTGATGCGCCGGATGGTTTCCACGATGGTGGAGATGGCGTCCACCGCCTTGTGCGTCTCGCCCTGGATGCCCGCCACCTGACTCTGGATGTCCTCGGTGGCCTTGGCGGTCTGGTTGGCGAGGTTCTTCACCTCCTGCGCCACGACGGCGAAGCCCTTGCCGGCCTCGCCCGCGCGCGCCGCCTCGATGGTCGCGTTCAGCGCCAGCAGGTTGGTCTGGGCGGCGATGGAGTTGATGAGTTCCACCACCTCGCCGATGCGGTTGGCGGCGTCGGCAAGTCCCTGCACCGTGGCGTTGGTGGACTGCGCCTCGCCAACGGCGCGGTCGGCGACCCGGGTCGCCTCGCCGACATGGCGGCTGATCTCTCCGATGGATGCGGTCAGTTCCTCGGCCGCCGCCGCGACCGTCTCCACGTTGCTCGACGCCTGCTGGGACGAGGTGGAGACGGTGGAGACCGCCGTCTGGGTGCTCTCGGCGCTCTGCGACAGGCGCTCGGCGTTGCCGCGCATGCGCTGGGCCGATTCGGTGACGGAGCGCACCACCACGTCGATCTTGCCGGCGAAGCTCTGGGTCGCCCGGTCGATCTCGTTGCGCCGCCGCGACTGCTCGGCCTCTGCCTCGTGCTGGCGGCGGGCCAGTTCCTCGGCGGCCGACAGGCTGTCCTTGAAGCCGGCGACGGCGCGGGCCATGTCGCCGATCTCGTCGCTGCGGTCGGTGTCCTGCACGGCGATGGAGAAGTCCTTGCGCTGGATCGCCGCCATGACATCGGACAGCTGGTGCAGGGCGCGCATCTGCCCCTTCACGTAAAGGTAGGTCAGCAGGCACAGCGTCGCGCCGATCAGCAGCGACACCGCGCCGATGCGCCAGCCCAGCTGGTCGATGATCGAATAGAACTCGCCCTTGGGAATGCCGACGGCCAGCGCGCCGACGACCTTGCCGCCGGCGTCCTTCAGCGGCGTGTAGGAGACCAGATAGGGAACGCCGAGCACCGGGTATTCGCCGAGGAAGCTCTCGCCACGCATCACCCGCCCGTAAAGATCCTTGTCGATGTCGGAGCCGACCGGGCGGCTGCCGTCCGCCTTTTTCAGCGTCGTGGCGACCCGGATGTTCTCGCGCAGCAGGGTGACGACCACGCCCAGCGCCTCGCTGATGCGGTCCACATGGTCGAAGCTGCCTTCCAGCATCCTGTCGCCCAGCGCCAGCCTGCCGTCCACCAGCTTGTACGGGGCCTTCGTCGGGTTCAGCATGTCGAGCGCGACGCGCATGTTCATGCTTTGCCGCGCGATCTCCTGGCGCTTCAGGTCGTCGGTGACGAAGTACAGCGCGGCGAACACGATGGCGGCGCAGCTGATGATCGTTCCGACGATGTTGAGCGCGACCAGCTTCTGGTTGAAGGACAGCCGGCTGAAGAGACTGGCCATGCGATGATTCCTGCCCGATGTTGCTGGTTGTCGCGGGATGGCGCGGCTTAAAACTCTAATGGCTGTAGGGTATCAGAGCGCGCATCCGAACCGCAACCGGATGAATGCGCGTTTTCCCGTTTCGCGTGCGTCAGGCGCCAGCGTCGTCAGGGCTTTCGGACCGGCTCTACGCCGTGGCGGCGCAGTTCGGTGACGATCAGCTCCACCATCTCCGGGATTTTTGCCTCGATCTCCGACGACAGCATCAGGCCGGTGCCCAGCGCCAGCGGCACGCAGCCGATCACCGTCACCGTCTGCGGCCCCTCCTCCTGCAACTTCAGCGAGGCCAGCAGGTCCGACAGGCCAAGCTGGTGCGGCGACAGCTTGCCCTTGAAGTAGGCCGGCACCTCGTCCCCGCGCAGCACCACCAGCGTCGCCGGATCGGCGCCGGTCTTCACCGCGTCGATGGCGATCAGGTGATCGTGGCTGGCGATGATGTCCAGCATGTCCATGCCGCAGGTGCCGCCGTCAATGACGCTGACATGCTCCGGCACCGACCATTGTTCGTCGAACGCCTCCATGGCGCGCACGCCGACGCCTTCGTCCATCAGAAGGATGTTGCCGAGGCCAAGGACGAGGATGGACATGAACACACTCCATGGAGGGGGCAAAGAAAACGGCCCGGATCGCCGCCGGTCAGGGGGCAGGAAAGCCTATGACCAAGCGGGCGCTTGCCGGGCCGGGTTGCTGTGACACAATGGGGAAATTCCATTGTGACGTGCAGCCTTGGGGGTATCGATGATTTTCCCGATTTGGGCGCCGCAGATCAAATTCCCCAGCGGTGACGTGTTCCAGAATGGCTGGCTCGAACGCTGGTTCAACTTCACCATCAACATCGGGGCCGGCGACGCGGAGAAGGAAAAGGACATCACGGAGGAGGTCGCCAGCTACGGCAGCCAGCTCGGCACCCTGCTGGACGCGGTGGACGTGCTCTGCCGCCGGATCGATCCCGCCGGACTGAACGAGACCGACAGCAAGGCCCTCGAACGCCTGCGAAATCTTCGCGCGGCGGTCGAATGGCACAAGGAGAAGATCGACAAGGAGCGGGAGCGCGCCGGTGCATGACGGACGCGCCTTCGGTGCGGGGGCGGTGTCCCCGCACCGAAGGCGCCGTCGATCAGACCACCTTCACCTGATAGTGCGACGTCGTCTCCGTGTCGGTCAGGTGCACGGCGCAGGCCAGGCACGGGTCGAAGGAGTGCAGCGTGCGGATGATCTCCAGCGGCTGGTCGGCGACCGCCACCGGGTTGTCGAGCAACGCCGCCTCGTAGGCCGAAATCTGGCCGTTCTCGTCGCGCGGGCCGGCGTTCCAGGTGGTCGGCACGACCGCCTGGTAGTTCTTGATCTTGCCGTTCTCGATCACGACCCAGTGCGAGAGCATGCCGCGCGGCGCCTCGTGGAAGCCGAAGCCGCGGATCTCGCCCTTCGGGAACACCGGCTTGTTGAAGGTCGTGGTGTCGCCCTTCGCGATGTTCTCCATCAGCAGCTTCCACTGGTTCTGCA
>JAEZID010000177.1 GCA_023416195.1 Pseudomonadota bacterium
CAGTTCGTGGCGATGCGCCTGTGGGACGAGGAACCGGCCCTGACCGACAAGCCGCAGAGCCGGCGCGAGTACGAGACCGTGGGCTTCGTCATCGCCGGCCGCGCCGAACTGCACGTCGAAGGGCAGATCGTCCAACTGCGCCCCGGTGATTCCTGGGTCGTGCCCAAGGGCGCCCTGCACAGCTACCGCATCCTGGAGCGCTTCCAGGCGGTGGAGGCCACGTCGCCCCCGGCGCAGGCGCACGGCGGGGACAGGTGATATCCCCCTCCCGGTGGGGCCGGGAGAGGGAAACCAGCAGCGCGCGCCTTACTCGGCCGGTTCGGGCATGACCACGTCCAGCGGCGTGCCAGTGGCGTGGGCGTACAGCATCAGGTCGTTCAGAAGCTCGGCCTCCTGCTCGCCGGCGTCCTTGCGGCGGATGGCCACCAGCTTGTCCAGCGCCTTGACGTTGAAGCCGGCGGCCTTGGCCTCGCCGCGCAGATCCTTCAGGTCGGCCTTCAGGCCGTCGATCTCGTCCATCAGCCGTTCCATGCGGTCGGCGAACTGCTTCAACTGGTCGGCGGCGGTGTTGTTGAACCCGATCGTCACGACGGAAAAACTCCCTTCAGGAATGGACCCCGCCCGATGTCGGGCCGGGAGGCCGGCGGCGGGGGGAGGGGCTGTTAGCACAGCTCGCGGCCGTTTGTCCGGGGACAACGGGCCGGCTTGACGCGGTGCGGCACGCAGTGCTTTCGTGCGAAATGGCCTGGAGAGCGAAACCGATGTCCGACCTGCCCCCGCTTGGCACCCCGCGTCTCTTTTCCAACCCGCGCGCCGATCACGAGCGTGCTTACGGCCCCTCCGAACGCGCGATTCTCAGCCGCGCCGCCTTCGAGGAGGCCATGACGGAAATCGGGGCCTGGCCGGGCTACGCCCCGACGCCGCTGCGTTCCCTGCCGGGGCTGGCGCGGGCGGCGGGCATCGACCGCATCTGGTACAAGGACGAAGGCTTCCGCTTCAACCTGAACAGCTTCAAGGCGCTGGGCGGCGCCTACGCCGTGCTGCGCCTGCTGGCGCGCGAGGTGCAGGCCCGCGTGCCCGGCGTTCCGGTGACCGCGCTGGACCTCGTCGTCGGGCGCTACGGCAAGATCACCCGAACTCTCACCGTGACCACCGCCACCGACGGCAACCATGGCCGCTCGGTCGCCTGGGGCGCGCAGGTGTTCGGCTGCAACTGCGTGATCTATGTGCCGGCGAAGTGCTCCGAAGGTCGTCAGGCGGCCATCGAGTCCTACGACGCCCGCGTCGTCCGCGTCGACGGCACCTACGACGACGCGGTGCGGCGGGCGGCCTCCGACGCGGCGGCCAACGGCTGGTACGTGGTCTCCGACACCTCCTACACCGGCTACATGGACACGCCCCGCGACGTGATGCAGGGCTACACGGTGATGGTGGAGGAGGCGATTTCCCAGCTTCCCGCCAGCGAGCGGCCGACCCACGTCTTTATCCAGGGCGGGGTGGGGGCTCTGCCTGCCGCCGTCTGCGGCCATCTGTGGGAGACCTGGGGCCGCCAGCGCCCGCGCCTCGTGGTGGTGGAGCCGCACAGCGCCGATTGCCTCTACCGCAGCGCCGTCGCGGGCCGCCCGGCCAAGGCCGAAGGCGACCTCGACACGGTCATGGCCGGCTTGGCCTGCGGAGAGGTGTCGCTGCTCGCCTGGGCGATCCTGGAGCGCGGGGCCGACGATTTCCTGACCATTCCCGACGAGGCGGCGGTCGCCACCATGCGCCTGCTGGCCGAGGGCAAGCACGGCAACCGTCCCATCGTGGCCGGCGAGTCGGGCGTGGCCGGTCTTGCCGCCCTGCTGTGCGCGGCGGCGGACCCGGAGGCGCGCCTCGGCCTGGGCCTTGCCCCCGACGCCCGCGTGCTGGTCTTCGGCACCGAAGGCGCCACCGACCCGGAGGTCTACCGGAGCATCGTCGGCCGTTTGCCGGAGGCGGTCGTCCATGGTTGAGGGGGGGTGGCCGACAGTAGCGGCGTGACCGGTTCCTCCGGCCTGTGTTCGGCGACGCCGGTCTTTGACGGCCGGTCGATCTCTTGCGCTTGCGGACGCTGCCGGTCCACCATGGCGGCCGTTGGCCAACCAAGAAATCGAACGGACATCAGGGAATGGACCGGAGAGACACCAACCCGCTCGTAACCTCCACCGAGGCCCCGCCGATCGCCGAGGCGTGGCGCTGGGTCGAAGGGCGCAGCTTCCCGGCGGACAAGCCGCTGATCGACCTCTGCCAGGCGGTTCCCGGCTACCCGCCGGCCCCGGCGCTGACCACCCACCTCGCCGAGCAGGTCCAGGCCCCGGACACCGCCCGCTACACCGGCATTGACGGCATTCCGCCGTTGCGCGCGGCGCTGGCCGCCCGCACCAGCGCCCTCTACGACGCGGAGGTGACGGCCGACGAGGTGCTGATCGCCGCCGGCTGCAACCAGGCCTTCGCCATCGCCGTCATGACGCTGGCCCGCGCGGGCGAGAACGTGATCCTGCCGGCGCCCTGGTACTTCAACCACAAGATGACCCTGGATCTGCTGGGCATCGAGGCCCGGCCGCTGCCGCTGCACGAGTCCAACGGCCTGCTCCCCGATCCGGCGGAGGCCGAGCGGCTGATCGACGCCAACACCCGCGCCCTGGTCCTCATCACGCCCAACAACCCCACGGGCGCCATCGCCCCACCGGAGACCATCGCCGCCCTCTATGAACTGTGCGAGCGGCGCGGCATCCGCCTGCTGCTGGACGAGACCTACCGGGACTTCCCGGACTGGCGGGGGCGGGCGCCGCATGACCTGTTCCGCCGGCCGGACTGGCGGCGGACGCTGGTGCATCTCTACAGTTTTTCGAAGGTCTACAGCCTCGCCGGCTACCGTGTCGGCGCGGTGATCGCCGACGCCGCGTTTCAGTGGAACGCCCGCAAGGTGATGGATTGCCTCGCCATCTGCGCCCCCAACATCGGGCAGAAGGCGGCCCTCTACGGGCTTGAGCAACTGGAATCCTGGGTGGCCGAGAAGCGCGCCGACATCGCCGCCCGCGTCGCCGCCTTCCGCAAGGCGATGGAGGACAGCGGCACCGGCTACCGCATCGCCAGCATCGGCGCCTATTTCGCCTATGTCCGGCATCCCTTCGGCGACAAGCCGGCGCGAAACGTGGCCGAGGGGCTGGCCCGCGACCACAACATCCTCTGCCTGCCCGGCTCCATGTTCGGCCCCGGACAGGATGCCTATCTGCGCTTCGCCTTCGCCAACGTGGACGCCGCCGTCATGCCGGAGATCGCGCGGCGGCTCGTCCTCAGTGAATCAGGTCGGTGACGACGTTGGCGCCGACCGCGGTCAGGCGGTCCGCCCGCTCGCGGTAATCCACGCTGCCGGAAAAGCCGCCGGCCGCCCGGACATGCTCGATCCAGCCCTGTGAGACGCCCAGGGAGACGAGGCGCTTCACCATCATGTCGGTGGAGCGCAGCGTCATCCGGCCGTTCTCGGCCAGACGCGGCGCGTGCACCATGAACTCGGCCGTCGGGGCGGCGTAGCGCGGATAGCCGGCGAGGTAGAGGCCGACGCACATGCTCTCGCAGGACTCGCCGCCCTTGACGCGGGTGGCGATGGGACGGCCCGCCTGACGTTCGGTCAGCATCAGGTCTATCATGCGGTAGCCGGCCGTCGTGAAGCCGCCGGGGCTCGACAGTTCGACCGTCACCGGCTTGCCCGCCGGAACGCCGCGCAGGGCGTCGGTGAAGCGCTGCTCCACGCCGGGGGTGATGATCCCGTCGATGCGCAGGAGGGTGGAGCCGGCCTGATCGATCCGGACCAGGGTGGCGTCCGGAAACTCCGGCGTGGTCGGGGGTGCGGGCTGGGGAACCATCCGGGCCACCGACACGCTGTCGGAGGACGCGGCGCAGGCGGCACCAACGCTCAGCAGCGTCGCGAAAGCCATGATCCGTGCGGTGGCGCGAAACGACATGCCAATCTCCTCGTTCTGCCGAGGAGCGTGGCGGGAAAAGCTTGCGCTATGGTTAACGGCGCCCTTGCCCGAAAGGGCAACATCCGCCGACTCTGGCTGTTTGTGAAAGAAAACGCCAATTCGGCTGCGGGATGAAGAAGCAAGTTTGCGCATATTGCGCCGCAATCGTGCTGTTTTTGTGGCCGTCGTTCGGCATAGCGGCAGATTGGGTTAAGAATGTGGCGGTGCAGCATCCGTCCGCCGGTTGCGGCTGGCCAGCGCCGGAAACGCCGCCGGTCGTGCTGACCGTGGACGGCCGTCCCCGCGATCTCCTCGCCGTCTTTCCGCCGGATTACCGGCCGGACCGCCCGCATGCCTTGGTGGTGGCCTTTCATGGGCGCACCAACAGCAACGCGGAGGTGCGCCGCTATTTCGACCTGGAGCGTCACGCGGCCGAGCCAACCATCTTCGTCTATCCGGCCAGCCTGAAGGATGGCTCCGGCCGCAACGTCTGGGCCGATCCCGGCGACAAGCCGGAAAGCTTGCGCGATTTCAAATTCTTCGACGCTATTCTTCAAGCGTTTGCGCAAAGCCACTGCATCGACCGCAGCCGCGTTTTCGTGGTCGGGCATTCGTTGGGGGCGTCCTTCGCCAACAGCCTCGCCTGCGCGCGGGGCGACGTGATCCGCGGGCTGGCCAGCGTCGGCGGCGGCATCCAAAGGCCCAAGGACTGTCGGGGGCCGGTCGCCGCCATGCTGGTGCACAACCCGCGCGACGCCCAGGTGCCGATCGGCGAGGGGCTGCGGGTGCGCAACGCGCTGCTCGACCAGGACGGCCTGACGACCGGCAGTGAGCCGGACTTGCCACGGCGCTTCAACTGCCGCCGATATGGGTATGAAAAATCTGAAAATCCGGTGCTGTGGTGCCCGTCCCCGGACGACCGCACCCGGTCCGGCCGCTTCTATCCGCACCAGTGGCCAGCCGGCACGGGCGAGGCGTTCATGCATTTCTTCGCCAGCCTGGACTGACTCCAAACAATCCGCTACCCCCATTGCCGATTGAAGGTTGTTCCGCCAAGATGATCGGAAAAACGATCAGGGACGGAACGCACCAATGGCTGAAGCCGCCACCACGGCGCCCGCCCTCCGCCCGGAGGGAACGGAGACACCCGCCCTTCGGCTGGAGGGCGTGACCTGCACCTTTCCATCCCCGGACGGACGTGGGAGCACCTACACCGCCGTCCGGGGCGTCAGCTTCACGGTCGCGGCCGGGGAGTTCGTGTCCATCGTCGGCCCGACCGGCAGCGGCAAGTCGACGCTGCTGAACGTCGCCGCCGGCCTGCTGGAACCCAGCGAGGGGCAGGCGTTCGCTTTCGGCCAGCCGGTCAACGGCATCAATCCGCTGGCCGGCTACATGTTCCAGGCGGACGCTCTGATGCCCTGGAAGTCGGCGCTGGAGAACGTCGCCGCCGGCCTGGAATTCCGCGGCGTGCCGAAGCGCGAGGCGGAGGAGCGCGCCCGCCCCTGGCTGGCCCGCGTCGGGCTGGACCGTTTCGGCGACCGCTACCCGCACCAACTCTCCGGCGGCATGCGCAAGCGCGTGGCGCTGGCCCAGACGCTGATCGTCGATCCGAAGATCGTGCTGATGGACGAGCCCTTCTCGGCGCTCGACATCCAGACCCGGCAGATGATGGAGAACGAACTGCTCGACCTCTGGTCGGCGGACCGCAAGTCCGTGGTCTTCATCACCCACGACCTGGAGGAGGCCATCTCCATGTCCGACCGGGTTCTGGTCCTGTCCGCCGGCCCCGGCGCGCGGCTGATCGGCGAGTATCCGGTGGATCTGGAGCGTCCGCGCGACGTGGCCGAGATCCGCATGACTCCGCATTTCCTCGACCTGCACCGGGAGATCTGGGGGCAGCTGCGCGAGGAAGTGCTGAAGGGCTACGCCCAGACCAAGCTGAAGTGAGACGCCATGGCCGTAGCCCGCACCAAACGCCTGCCGAGCCGCCCCGTGATCCTGCTGTTGCAGGTGGCGGTTCTCATCGGTTTCTTCCTGCTCTGGCACGTCCTGACGGCGACGAACATCCTGAGCCCCTTCTTCTTCGGCACGCCGCTGGCGGTGCTGGAACGCACTTGGAACGACTTCGCATCAGGAGTGATCTGGTACCATCTGGGCATCACGCTGCTGGAGACCGCGCTGGCCTTCGCCATCGGCACCGTGGCCGGCATCGCCTTCGGCTTCTGGTTCGCCCGCGCGCCGTTGGTCTCCGTCGTGTTCGACCCCTACATCAAGGCGGTGAACGCGCTGCCCCGCGTGGTGCTGGCGCCGATCTTCGCGCTGTGGCTCGGCCTCGGCATCTGGTCGAAGGTGGCGCTGGGGGTGACGCTGGTCTTCTTCATCGTCTTCTTCAACGTCTACCAGGGCGTGAAGGAGGTCAGCCCCGTGGTGCTGGCCAACGCGCGGATGCTGGGAGCGAGCAACCGCCACCTGTTCCGCCACGTCTACCTGCCGTCCGCCCTGTCCTGGGTCTTTTCCAGCCTGCACACAGCGGTCGGCTTTGCCATGGTCGGCGCGGTGGTGGGCGAGTATCTGGGATCCGCCGCCGGCCTCGGCTACCGCATCCATCAGGCGGAGGGCGTGTTCGACACGGTCGGCGTGTTCTCCGGCATGCTTGTGCTGACCATCTTCGTGGTGGTCATCGACGTGGCCGTGACGGTCATCGAAAAGCGCCTGCTGCACTGGCGCCCGCAAGAGGCCCAGACCACCAACGCGCAAGGTTGAACGAAATCAAAACATTATGGGAGGACGCTCATGCGCATTCGGAACCTGATCGCCGTCGCGGCGGTCGCGCTGGCCTTCGCGGCCGGCGGGGCCAACGCTCAGCAGGTCGAGAAGACGGATCTGAAGCTGGCGGTCGGCGGCAAGCCGCTGCTCTACTACCTGCCGCTGACGCTGGCCGAACGGCTCGGCTACTTCAAGGAGGCCGGGCTGAACGTCGAGATCAACGACTTCGGCGGCGGCGCCAAGAGTCTTCAGGCGCTCGTCGGCGGCTCGGCGGACGTGGTGACCGGCGCCTACGACCACACGGTCCAGATGCAGGCGAAGAACCAGCCCATCGTCGCCGTGGCGCTGCTCGGCCGCTATCCCGGCATCGTGCTGGCCTCGGTGAAGAAGGCGGGCGACATCAAGTCGGTCAAGGAACTGAAGGGCAAGAAGATCGGCGTGACGGCGCCGGGTTCCTCCACCAACTTCATGGTCAACTACCTGCTGACCCGGAACGGCATGAAGCCGGAGGACGTGTCCTTCATCGGCGTGGGCGGCGGCCCCAGCGCCGTGGCGGCGGTGAAGCGCGGCGAGATCGACGCCATCGCCAACCTCGACCCGGTCATCAGCCAGCTTGAGGCGGACGGCGACATCACCCCCATCGCCGACACCCGCACCGAGAAGGGTACGCTCGACACCTACGGCGGGCCGTACCCGGCGGCGGTTCTCTACGCCACCCAGTCCTTCGTGGAGAAGAACCCGAAGACCACCCAGGCGCTGGTGGACGTGTTCGTGAAGACGCTGAAGTGGCTCGATCAGGCCAAGACGGAGGACGTGCTGAAGGTGCTGCCGCCGGAGTATTTCCTCGGCAATCAGACGCTCTACGCCCAGGCGTTCGAGCATTCGAAGCCGACCTACTCCCCCGACGGGCGCTTCACCCAGGCGGGGGCCGAGGCCGCCTACACGGTGCTGAAGGCCTTCGACCCGGCGGTGGCGTCGGCGAGCATCGACCTTTCCAAGACCTACACGAACAGCTTCGTGGAGGACGCCCACAAGCGCTTGAAGTGATGAACTGCCGGAAATGACGGATTGTCCGGAGGTGCGACATTCTGCCGTTCGCGCCTCCGGTCCATCCCCCGCTAGACTGGACGAAATTCGTCCTGTTTCACGCGGAGCCAACCCCATGGCGGAAGTGATCTTTTACGGCCTGTCCGGCTGCACGGCGAACGCCAGGCAGAAGCTTCAGCTTCAGGCCGCAGGCCACACGCTGGTCGAGCGCGATCTGGCGTCCGAACCGTTGACGCCTGAGACCCTGCGTTCCTTCTTCGAGGACCGCCCCGTTGAGGACTGGTTCAACCGCCGCGCCGCCGCCGTGAAGGCCGGTCAGGTGAAGCCGGACGAGTTGGACGAGGCTGCCGCGCTCAACACCCTTCTGGCCGAACGCGACCTGATCCGCCGTCCGCTGATCCAGGTCGGCGAGGAGCGCAAGGCCGGCTTCGACCCCAACGCGTTGCACGCCTGGATCGGCCTGTCCCCCTCGACCGAGAGCTGCGACGACAAGCACGCCCGCGGCCAGTGCGATCACGGGCACCATCACTTCCCAAAGCACGCGTGACACTCCTTAACTCACGGATTCAACTGGCGGTCGGCCGGGGGGAGTGGTTCAATGCCGGCTTATGAAGCGGCTTGACCTCGACCTTGCGCAACTGCGCGAGCGGCTGAACGCGGCGACCCCCGACGACCTCGCCGGGATGGGCGATGACCTGCGCGCCCTGCGGGCGACGCTCGACCGCGTGATCGACGGCGAACGGGCGGCGCCCGACGCCGAACACATGCGGGCGCTGCTCTCCGACGCCATCGGCTGCGTGTCGGAAGGCTTCGTCCTGTTCGACGAAGACGGCCGGCTGGTTCTCTGCAACGAGCGCTACCGCGCCGCCTATCCGCTCCTGTCCGACCATCTGCGGCCCGGGGTCCGCTTCGCCGACCTGCTGCGCCTCGCCGTGGAGCGCGGGGCGGCCGGGGACGACGTGGACGACCCCTCGGGCTGGATCGCCGAGCGGCTGAGCCGTCACATCCACAACGAGCGGCCCTCCGACCACCGGCTGGGCGACGGACGCTGGTACCGGATCAGCGAACACGCGACGCGGCACGGCGGCGTGGTCAAGATCCTGACCGACATCACCGAACTGAAGCGCCACGAGGAGGCGCTGGCCCAGAGCGAGGCGCGCTACCGCCAGCTGGTCGAGATGGCGCCCTACGGCATCATCGTCTGGGACGGCGAGCGGGTGCGCTTCGCCAACCGCTCCGCCGCGCTGATCATCGGCAGCGCCGACCCGGTCGCCATGACCCGCATCCCCATGGTCGAGGCGACGGAGTTCGACGGCATCCAGCGCCTGTTCGACTGGCTGCCGCAGCCCGGCTCCCATGCGGAGGAACCCGGCCCGGTCGAGGCCCGCGTCATCGCGCCCGATGGCGCGCTGCGCGAGGTGGAGGTCGGCATCCACCCCTTCGTGGTCGAAGGGCGCGCCGCGTGGTTCCTCGTCCTCAACGACATCACGCACCGCAAGCAGGCGGAGCGCGCCATCCATCAGGCGCAGAAGATGCAGGCCATCGGCCAGTTGGCCGGCGGCATCGCGCACGAGTTCAACAACATGCTGACCGCCATCGGCGGCTTCGCCCTGATGGCCCGGCGCGCGCCGAACGACCGGCCGCGCGTCGAGCAATGCCTGACCGAGATCGTCAAGGCGACCGAACGCGCCGCCGGCCTGACCGCGCAGCTGCTCAGCTTCGGCCGGCCGGGCCGGGACGAGGCGGTGAAGCCGGTCCGGGTGTCCGCCGTCATCGACGATTTGCGCCGCTTCCTCGGCCCCACGCTGGGCGAACGGCACCCGCTGGGCGTCGAGGTCCGCGACGCCGCCGCCGTGGTGGTGATCGACCCGTCGCTGCTGCACCAGTCCCTCGTCAACCTCGTCATCAACGCCCGCGACGCCCTGCCGGACGGCGGCCCGATTTCGGTGTCGGTGGAGCGGGTGTCGTTCGAAGCCGATTTCCTGCACCGCCGCGCGGAACTTCTCCCCGGCCCCTACGTCGCCATCGCCATTCGCGACGGTGGCACCGGCATCGACGAGGCCGTGCTGGACCGCGTGTTCGAGCCATTCTTCACGACCAAGGAACCGGGGGCGGGCACCGGCCTCGGCCTGTCGCTGGTCTATTCCACGGTCACGCGGGCCGGCGGCGCCGTCGACGTGACGACCGAGCCGGGGCAGGGCACCACCTTCACCCTCTACCTTCCGGCCGAACGCAGCGCCGCGCCGGCCGATTACGACCTGGGCCTCGACCTCGACGCCGAGGAGGAGGAGCCGGAGGGCCTGTCCATGGCCGCCACCGTCCTGCTGGTGGAGGACGAGGATCAGGTGCGCGACTTCATCCGCCTGACCCTGGAGGACATGGGCATGCGGGTGGTCTGCGCGGCGGACGGGACCGAGGCTTTGCGCGCCTACGCCGACCATGGCGGGGCCTTCGACCTGCTGGTGACCGACCTCGTGATGTCCCGCATGGGTGGGACGGAGGTCGCCCGCGCCCTGCGCCGCGAGAATCCGGATCTGCCCACCGTTCTGATTTCCGGCTATCCGCCCGAGAAGGAGAATCTGGACGACCTGCTGGCCGATGCCCGCCGCACCGTCTTCCTGCGCAAGCCCATCAATCCCGACGAGCTGGCCGACAAGGTCCACTCCCTGGTCGTGTGACGCCATGACGAGCCCCGACCGCCGCCCGCAGGACCAGAAGCCGCCCGAAAAGCTTCCGCCCGGCGCCTACGACGTCGATGCGCTGCTGGTCGAGCTGGGCGCCGACGTCGGCGGCGAGCCGGACGAGGCCGCCGTCTGCCGGACGGTCGAGGACGTGTACGGCGCCGCCTCACGCTTCCTGATCGCGGAGGAGTTCGCCGAGTTCCTGGAGGCGCGCGGCATCACCCCCACCGAGTTCCTGCACAAGGAGGAACCGCAACGGTCCTTCCTCGACTGGCCGCGCCGGGCGGCGGTGCTGGAGAGGGTGGCGCAGGCGCAGGCCCGCCCCGGCCGCCGCTCCCCGGCCATGCGGCTGGAAGAGTTGCGGCAGCTCGAAAAGGACGTTCTGGCCGTCACCGCCAAGCGCGCGCCGAAGGGGGCGCCGACCAACTTCGACCCCAAGACCTTCGCCGCCACCGTGGCGCAGGTGATGGCGAAGACGCCGGGCTTCGCCGGCCGTTTCGCGCTGGACGCCTGGCTGTCGGTCTGGCTGGGCGAGGGCGGCAGCAACGAGCTGCGCCTCGTCCGCCTGCTCTCGCTGGACAGCGAGGCGCTGTCGCCGGACGGCGTCGCCATCCTCGACCAGATGATCGGGGAGATGCTGGTCAACACTCTGGTCATCGATGAGCTTTTCAGCTGGGTGGACGGGCTGCGGCCGACGCTGGAGGCCATCGCCCAGGTCTGGAAGGGCGACCACATCGCCCACCCCCGCGCCCCGGCGGTGGTCCGCCGGCTGTCCGCCTTCATCGGCGCCCGGCAGGCCTGGGCCGCCCGGCGGGGGCTGGAGATGACCATCCAGCGCGCGCTGGTCGGCGACGCCCGGCTGTCCACCGGCGGCGGCTTCGACCCGCGCGCCGCCTCCGCCGTGCTGGACGAGCTGACCGCGACGGCGACGCTGGCCGGCAAGCTGAAGGTTCAGGGTGTCATGATCGGGGGCGAGCGGACCACGCGCCTGCTCGACCACCGGGTGGCGCTGCTGCTGACGGAGGACCGGCTGGAGGCCGTCCTCAACGGCAAGAGCCACTACGCCCGCATCATCGACCTGCTGGGCTTCGAAGGGGCGGTGTCCGGCGAGACCAGCCGCAAGATGGTCGTCGGCAACATCCAGCGCCACATGGAGGCGCGCGACTTCACCCAGCGCCTGTTCGAGACGGCGCGCACCCCACGCGCGCGCATCAAGGCGCTGGCCGACCTGCAACGGCGCATCCAGCGCTCCACGCTGCCCGACGCTCTGCGCGACCGCTACACGCGGATGCTGGACGACATCCAGTTCACCTACCTGCGCACCAACCGCATCTTCGGCCGGATCGCCAAGGACCGCACCCCCAGCGTGGACGAGGTGATGGAGTTTGCCAGCCTGCTGGCCGAAGGCGCCTTCACCGAGGGCAAATGCGCCGGTGCCGCGCGCGAGCTGATCGGCCATCACGTCCGCGCCACCGCCTTCCTGCGCGCCTACCTGACCCGCTACAAGGACGCGACCGAACAGCGGGCCGAGCGATTCGCCCAGTTCTTCTCCACCCTGGCCGCCGCCGGACTGCCCATGCGCGACATGAGCACGCTGCGCATCCTGCTGGCCGACGACGAGCCGGCGGCGCGCGGCTATGTGGAGATGATCCTGCGCGATCTCGGCATCACCAACATCGCCATCGCCGAGGATGGGCACGACGCCCTGTCCCGCTTCGACGGGCACGAGACCGACTTCGACCTGATCATCTGCGACTGGAAGATGCCGCGCCTGTCGGGGTTGGAGTTCCTGAAGCTGGTCCGTGCGTCCCGCCCGGAGATGCCGTTCCTGATGGTCACGGCGCTCGCCACCATGATCGCGGTGGAAGAGGCGATGGCCCACGACGTCACCGCCTACATCGCCAAACCCTTCTCGCCAGAACAGCTGGAAGAAAAGATACTGGTGCTGGTGAACCGTCCCGGAGGAGGGCGCCCGTGATCCTGATCGGCCAATATGATTCTCCCTTCGTCCGGCGCGTCGCCATCGCGCTGCGCCTTTACGGTTTCGCCTTCGAACATCGCCCGTGGTCGGTGTTCTCCGACGCGGAGAAGGTCGCCCGCTACAACCCCTTGCTCCGCGTGCCGACGCTGGTGCTCGACGACGGCGAGGTGGTGATCGAAAGCGGGGCGATTCTCGATGGACTTGACGAGATGGCCGGTCCGGACAAGGCGCTGATTCCACGCGGCGGTCCCGCCCGGCGCCGGGCGCTGAAGGTCTGCGCGCTGGCGACCGGCCTCGCCGACAAGGCGGTCAGCCTCCTCTACGAACGGGTGCTGCACGCCCGGACCTCCGACGATTGGGTGGCGCGGTGCGGTGGGCAGATCCACGGCGTCCTCGACGCGCTGGAAGCCGACCTTTCCGGGAAGACGACGCCCTTCTGGTTCGGGGAGCGCATCGGGCACGCGGACATCGCCGTCGCCTGCGCCCTTCGTTTCCTGCGCGAGGCTCACCCCGCGCTCTTCGACGAGGCGCGCTGGCCCGCCCTGGCCAGCCTCGCCGCCCGCTGCGAAGCCATGGAACCGTTCCGCGAGATCGTGCAGCCGCTGGTTCCGCCGGGTTGAGTGGGGACGCACGGGGCCACGCACGGTTACAATTCTGAAACCCGACGTTAACGGCTTGCCGTCTAAGAAGGTCCAATGTCGCGCCGCGCGCGGCAGGATGCCCCTCTCAATAGACCGAGGCTCCGTGGACGCCACCAACGCCGCCGAACGCCGTCCAACCCGGAATGCGCCGTCGCGAACCCGCTGGGTCGCCGTGCCGGAACTGTTGCTCGTGCTGCTCGGCGCGGTCGGGGTTCTGGCGCTGCTGTATCTGGGAGGCGGCGGCAACACTCTGGCGCTGCCCGTCGGCGTCGTGCTGGTCGCCATGGCCGCGCTGGCCGTCCTGGCGGTGCGCCGCGCCCGCGCGGCTGCCGAGGCCGTGGACCGCGCGGCGCAGATGCTCCGCGCGGCCAACGAGGAACTGGCCGAGAGCCAGAAGCGCTTCCGCGACTTCGCGGTGGCCTCCTCCGACTGGTTCTGGGAGAGCGACGCGAGCCACCGCTACGCCTATGTGTCCGAACGCCTGCCCGACATCCTGGGGCGCGATCCGGTTCCGGTGTTCGGGCATTCGCTGCTGGATCTCGCCACGCTGGTCGAGGACGCCGACACGTGGCTGGAATACAAGGCGGACATCGAGGCCGGGCGGCCCTTCCGCGACCTTGAGGTCTCCTTCCAGGACGAGAGCGGGGACACGCGCGTCTTCCGCATCAGCGCGCAGCCGGTGTTCGACAAGGCCGGCGCCTTCGTCGGCTATCGCGGCACCGGCATCGACACCACGGTGGAGACCATGGCGCTGGTCGAGGCGCGCTTCATGCAGGCGGTGGTGCACGACGCGCTGGACAGCATTTCCGAAGGCTTCGTGCTGTTCAGCCAGGACGGCCGCCTGATCTTCTGCAACGAGCGCTACCGGCAGGCCTACCCGAACCTCGCCGACGTGCTGGTTCCCGGCGCGGCCTTCGAGGACATCCTGCGGGCGGCGGCCGAGCGCGGCGGCTTCGAGGGCGACCGCCAGGAGATGGGGTCCTGGATCGCCGACCGGCTGAAGCGCCACCTGCTGCACAAGGAGCCGGTGGACGGCCGCCTGTCGGACGGGCGCTGGTACCGGATCAGCGAGCACGCCACCGGCGCCGGCGGCATCGTCAAGATCCTGATGGACATCACCGAGCTGAAGCACCGCGAGGAGGAACTGGCCGGCCAGACCGGGCGGCTGGAGGCGACCGTCCACGCGCTCCGCGAGAGCGAGCGGCGCTACCGCCAGCTGGTGGAGCTGGCCCCCTACGGCATCGCCATCTGGGACCGCCGGGCGATCCGCTTCGCCAACGCGGCGGCGGCGTCGATCCTGGGCGTCGGCGGCGACGGTGGGCTCAACGGCGTGGAGCTGAGCCGCTTCATCGAAGACGCGCGGCCCATCGAGGAACAGCTCGCGCCGGCGGCCGAGGGCAACGGCCAGCGCGTGGAATGCGAGGTCATCCGCCCGTCCGGTGAGCGCCGGCATGTGGAGATCGGCGCCTATCCGGCCGCCTACCAGCGCGAACCCGCCGTGCTGCTGGTGCTGAACGACGTCACCGACCGCCGCCGGGCGGAGGCCGAGCTTCAGCGCTCGCAGAAGATGGAGGCGGTCGGCCGCATGGCCGGCGGCATCGCGCACGAGTTCAACAACATGCTGACCGCCATCGGCGGCTTCGCGCGGCTGGCTGAGCGCAACCCGGCCGACGAGGCGCGCGTCGTCACCTGCGTGCGGGAGATCGCCAAGGCGTCCGACCGGGCGGCGGCGCTGACCGCGCAGCTTCTCGACTTCTCCCGGCGGCGGGCGGCGGACGAGCGCGAGGAGGTGGCGCTGGCCCCGCTGGTGCGCGACCTGCGCGTCTTCCTGAAGCCGCTGATGAGCGCCGGCATCGACCTCGACCTTCAGATTATCGACGACTCCGCCCACGCGGTCGCCAATCCGGTGACCCTGAACCAGGCGCTTCTGAACCTCGCGCTGAACGCGCGCGACGCCATGCCGGAAGGTGGGCGGTTGACCGTATCGCTGACCAGCGAAACGCCGGACGGCGCCTTCTTCACACGGCACGAGGGGCTGGCGCGCGGGCGCTACGCGGTGATCCGCGTGACCGACGAGGGCTGCGGCGTGCCGGAGGAGATCCGCGACCGCATCTGGGAGCCGTTTTTCACCACCAAGGAGCCGGGCAAGGGCACGGGTCTGGGGCTGTGGATGGTCTACGGGACCGCCCAGCAGGCCGGCGGGGCGGTGGAGATGGACAGCGGGGCCGAGCGCGGCAGCGTCTTTTCCATCTACCTGCCGCTGATCGCGGCGCCGGCGCCGGCTGCGGGTGGGTTGGAACCGCTGCGGCTGGGCGAGGGCGACAGCGCCGCCATCCTGCTGGTGGACGACGAGGACTCCGTCCGCTCCTACCTGAAGCTGGCGCTGGAGGAGGCGGGCTGCGTCGTCACCGAGGCGGCCGACGGCGTGGAGGCCCTGGCGCGCTGGGACGAGGGCGGCGGGCTGTTCGACGCGGTGGTCACGGACGTCTCCATGCCGCGCATGAACGGCCTGGATCTCGCCCGCGCGCTGGAGGAGCGCAACCCCGGTCTGCGCATCCTCTTCCTCACCGGCTACGCCTCGAAGGAGACGGCGGCTGACGTGACCGCGCAGCCGGGCCGCCAGATCGTCATGAAGCCCGTCACGCCGGAGCGGTTGCTCCAGGCCGTGCGGGATCTGTTGTCCGACTAACGGAAGGCTTGAACGTCGATGACATCGGACACCGGAAGCGCGGACGCCAAGGACCTCGACGCGGAAGGCGGATTGGACGCCGCCGTCTGCCAGTCGCCGGACGATTTCTACGCGCCGCAGGCGCGCGACAGCATCGGCCGCTACTGCCAGCGTTTCTTCGAAGAGAGCGCGCTGACCCCGACGGAGCTTCTGCACTCCCCCCGGCACCAGCAATCGCTGTCCAACACCCCGACCTTCGTCGCCATCCTTCAGCAGGCCGAGCGGGTGATGGACCGCAAGGGCGCCCTGACCGCCCTGGTCAACGAGGTCGCCCGGCTGACGCGCGAGCGGCTGAAGGACGCCCTGCCGCCGGATCTGCTGCCCAGCACCTACGCCGCGACGGTGGAACGGCTGAGCGGCGGCAAGGACGCGTTCCTCGGCCGCTTCACGGTCGATGCGGCGCTGACCACGCACCTGATGCAGGGGCGCAACTTCGCGGAAAAGGCGCGCCTGCTGCTGGAACTGGCGGCCGAGACGGACGACGCCGACGCGCTCGCCCCCATCGACCGGCTGCTGGGCGAGATCGTGCGCAGCGACACGGGCACGGCGTCCTGCGCGCAGGACGCGCCCTTCACCGATCTGGTGGACATGATCGTCACGCTGATCGCCGGCGACCGGGCGCTGCCCGACACGGCGCCACCGGTCTTCAAGGCGATGGAGACGCTGGTCCGGCGCACGGCGATGCCGTTCCTGTCCGACAGCCTGATCGTCGCCTTTCGCCGCGAACTCGCCAAGCCCCACCGCTTCACCATCACCAGCACCGGCGACCTGTTCGGCATCGAGGCGGTGCAGCGGGAGATCATGGCGCTCAGCCAGCTGGCCCTGCGGCTGCGCACGGGCGAAGGCTATTTCGGCGGCGACCGGACCGAGGCGGCCTTGCAGCGGCGCACCGCGCTGCTGGTCAACGAGGACACGCTGCCGGAGATCACCAAGGGGCGGAACTTCATGCAGAAGCTCCGCATCCTGTTCGTGTTGCAGAAGATGCCGCTGTCGCCCAGCGCGGGCCGTGCGGTCAACGACTACCTGAAGCAGTTCTTCGACGGGCGCGATTTCGCCGGCCGGCTGCTCGACTGCTGGAAGGAGCGGAACGAGAAGCTGAAGGGTCTGGGCGAGGTCCAGAAGATGGTCCAGGAGAGCGCCTTCCCGGAAGACGACCGGGACGTCATGATGCAGCAGGTGGACGACATCCAGAACGCCTTCATCCGCACGCAACGCCTGCTCAGCCCCCTTCAAGGCAAGGACGAGCCGAACCCGGACACCGTCCTGGACATCGTCAAGCTGGCGGGGGAAGGGGCCTTCTGCATGGGCAAGAGCCGGTCGGCCGCCGCCAAGGCGCTGTACCGGCAGGTGCACCGGCCCCGTTTCGTGCGCTCTTTCCTGCTGGGAGCGGCGGGCGGCAAGGAACGGGCGGCGCGCGCCTCCTGGCTGCGCGGGGCGCTGGCGGTGATCGGCGTGCCCTTCATCGACCTCAGCAACCTGAAGGCGCTGGTGGTGGACGACGAGGACGGGCCGCGCAACTTCGTGGAATCGGTGCTGCACGACCTCGGCATCGGCCAGATCGAGACGGCGGCGGACGGCCAGCAGGCGCTCGACAAGCTGATCGGGCATGAAGAAGCCTACGACCTGATCGTCTGCGACTGGATGATGCCGAAGGTCAGCGGTCTGGACGTGCTGAAGCGCGTGCGCGAGGCGCGGCGCGACCTGCCGTTCCTGATGGTGACGGCGCTCGCCACGCTGAAGGCGGTGGAGCGGGCGTTGGCGCACAACGTCAACGGCTACATCGCCAAGCCCTTCACGCCGGAACAGCTGGAGGACAAGGTGTTCCTGGTGCTGACACAGAAGAGCGCGCCGACGGTGTAGCCGCACGCGATCCGCGCATTATCTGCAATCGTATTCTAAATCTTGTTGTGCCGAGGGGAGCCGTTAGGGTCTGGCGGTCGGCCGGGATTGGCCCGGCCGACGCAACAGAGGGAGAACACGATGCTACGCTCATCGCTTCTCTTCCTGTTTCGGCGTAAGCCCCTGCGGATCAAGTTCCGCTGGAAGCTGACGCTGAACTAAGGAAGGGCCGGGGGACGGTGCCAGCCGCCTCCCGGCTTCCTCTCAAGATAGTACGAATCCGCCGCCCGTTCAATCCGCCGCCTGGCTCTGCTCCGCGCCGGCGACGGTCGCTTCGACCCAGCCCTCGATGTGGCGGGCAACGCTTTCCCAACCCGGTTCCAGCATCATGGTGTGCCCCATGCCGGGGAAGAAGGCGGGCTGCGTGCGGAAGGCGCGGGCGGTGGCCCGGACCTGATCGGCCGGGAACAGCAGGTCTTTCTCCGCCCCCAGGACGGCGACCGGAATGCTCGGGTCGGGCATGGGCGGGAAGGGGATCCAGCCGCCGATGTCCAGCATCACCCGGCGCGATTCCTCCTGAAGGTAGGGCTCGTACTTGCGGGCCTCGTCCGCCGGCATGTTGTCAGAGAACATGGCACGGCGCACCGCCTCCGGGTCGATGCAGTTGGCCCCGAAGGTCATCAGCATGCCCATCTGCTGGAACACGTAGGGCGCGCGCCACGCGAGGCCCATGGTGGACTCCCACAGGCCGTGCGGCGGGGCGGAGGCCATCAGCACCGCACCGGGCAATCTGCGGCGGATCAGCGTGCGCTGGACCACCATGCCGCCCATGGAATGGCCGATCAGCATGGGCGGGGCGGAACAGCGGTCCACGGCGGCGAGCACATCGTCCACATAGTCGGCGATGCCGAAGTCGTGCAGGCGGTCCTGCCCCTCGCTGCGTCCGTGGCCGCGCAGGGAAACGGCGTGCGCCTCCCACCCCTGGGCGGCGAACCAGGGCAGGAACTTGGCGTCCCAGATCCACGCGCCGCAGAAGGCGCCATGGACGAACAGCAGAGGCACAGGCTTCGCCGGGCCGGAGGGCTTCCGGCTGAGGATTTCGAGCTTGGGCATGGAGGTTCCAACGGGGAAGGGACGTTGCCCCATAGGTAAGCCTGTCCCGCGCGCTTGTCGACCCGCGCTCAACCGTTGGCTGCCTTGAGCAGATGCGTGTTGAACCAGGATCTCGCGGAATCCGCGACCATGTCGAGCTTGCCGGCCTCCTCGAACAGGCGGCCGGCGCCGGGCACGACCTCCAGCGCCTTGACGCAATGCAACCGCGCGAAGCCGTCGGTGTTGATGTCGAGCGCCGGGGCGTCCTTGCTGCCGACGATTAGCAGGGTCGGGGCGGCGACGCCATTCAGCCACACGTCGGCGAGGTCCGGGCGCCCGCCCCGGCAGACCACGGCGCCGATCCCGTCGTGGTCGGCGGCGCGGCCGGCGGCGATCAGGGCCGTCGCCGCCCCCGCGCCGCCGCCGAAATAGCCGATGGGCTTCTGGGCGACCGGCGTGTCGGTGCGCAGGAACCGGGTCGCCTGCAACAGCCGCTCGGCCAGCCGATGGACGTCGAAGGTGTTGGCCGGGTCGGGCTTCTCATCTTCCGTCAGCAGGTCCATGAGGAGGGTGGCGAAGCCGGCCTCCCGCAGCGTGGCGGCGACGTGCAGGTTGCGCGGGCTCATCCGTCCGCTGCCGGTGCCGTGCGCGAACACCACCGCCGCAGCAAAGCTGTCCGGTATGGACAGCAAGCCCGGCAGCCCGAGCGGCGGAATGCGGACGTTCGGTTCCATGTGTGGCTTTTCCCCCCTGCAATGCCCCAGTATGCCCCAGTGCGAAACCCCTTGCCGGATGCTTCAACACGTGAGGCGCCGGTCGGTGCCATCATTCCGTAGGGCGCACGCGCTGGCGGTCGAGCCGCATTTCGAAACAGGCGATGGTCCGCTTCAAACCCTCCTCCAGGCGTATGGCCGCATCAAAGTGTAAAGCCAATGTTCAGGATGCCATCCGGCAATACCCGCTTGCGCGGTGTGGGCCGTGCGGCGCGGCATGGCGCTTTGCAGCGGTGATCGAAGTGCGCTAACCATCAGGCATTCGAAGCCATGGGGTGCCCATCGCATGAGCGCCGACATCACCCTGGTCCTGGGCGGAGCCCGCTCCGGCAAGAGCCGCCACGCCGAAGGGCTGGTGACCTCCGCCCCGGGGCCGCGCGTCTACATCGCCACGGCCCAGATCTGGGACGAGGAGATGGCCGAGCGCGTGGCCCGGCACAAGGACGACCGCGGCCCCGGCTGGATTACGGTGGAAGAACCGCTGGAGCTGCCCGGCGCCTTGCGCCGCCATGCCCTGGCCGGAACCAGCGTGCTGGTCGATTGCCTGACGCTGTGGCTGTCCAACCTGATGATGGCGGAGGCCGACGTTCCGGCGAAGGCCGCAGACCTGCTGGGTGCGCTGGCCGACGCGGACGGGCGGGTGGTTCTGGTGTCCAACGAGGTCGGGCTCGGCATCGTGCCGGACAACGCGCTGGCGCGCCGCTTCCGCGACCATGCCGGACGGCTGCACCAGGACGTGGCGGCGGTGGCGTCACGCGTCGTGTTCGTGGCGGCGGGGCTGCCGTTGGTGCTGAAAGGGGATGGGAAATGACCGACGACGCTCAGGGCAACGAGGCGGACATCAACGCCCGGCATGCCGAGAAGATGAAGCGGCGCAAGGCGCTGCGCGACCGGGTGATGGCGTCGAAGACCCAGGAGAAGGGGCTTCTGATGGTCAACACCGGCAACGGCAAGGGCAAGTCCACGGCGGCCTTCGGCCTGATCATGCGCGCGGTCGGGCACGGCATGCGCGTCGGCGTCGTGCAGTTCG